>JBCCIK010000046.1:0-24033 GCA_039028255.1 Pseudomonadota bacterium
AGGGGGGCACAGGACGCGATAATCGCCACTGTGACTGGATCCGTCAGTTTCTGCGCCACGATAATCAGGAACATACCTGTGCCCAGACCAAATCCCCCGACCAGAAACGCATGCCCCCAACGCGCCCGAAAAAAGCAGGACGGCCCGTCGATCAACAGCCAGACCGGCACCAGGAAGACAACGGCCAGAGCCAGCCGGGCGGCAAACAGTGCCACAGGCGGCCAAGTCTGCAACAGAACTTCTGCCGCCGGGAACCCCACCGCCCAGGCCAGCATTGAGCCAACCGCCAGACAATTGCCGGGCAACGCACCGCTTGGTCCGAATGGCACGGCACAGGTGTTGCCGCGCGCGGGGTCGGGGCTCAGGGCCATTGGGGTCATACCTATTAATTGACACGGCGATCCGAAATGATTCGCCGCATTGCTGTCAGGATGAATAGTTTTTGCGCAGCGTTCTGGCCGGTTTTCGACAAACTGTCGTTTTCAGTCCCTTTCACGGCGCACGTTCCACAGCTAGTGTTGCGCGGCCAACAAGACGTGATCGCTGATGCCCAGATTTGCCGCCAATCTCTCCTTGCTCTTTACCGAACTACCTTACCTCGAACGGTTTCAGGCGGCGGCACAGGCCGGATTTGACGCGGTTGAAATCCTGTTCCCGTATGATCTGGCCGCAAAAGAAACGCGCCGGGCCTTGCTGGCAAACGGGTTAAAGCTGTTGTTGATCAATGCGCCGCCGCCAAATTACACCGGCGGACAACCCGGCTACGCGGCAGTGCCGGACAGCGCGGCGCGGTTTCGGTCAGACATTCATCGGGTGCTGCGTTACGCGCAGGTTCTGCGGCCGGATTTCATTCATATCATGTCGGGATACGCGTCCGGGCCTTCTGCCACATCGCAATTTGTCGAAAACCTGATCTGGGCCGCCGATCTGGCCCCGGATCAGAAATTCACCATCGAACCGCTGAACCCGCTGTCACAACCGGGCTATTACCTGAACAATTACGAGCTTGCCATCGAGGTTCTAGATCAGGTGAACCGACCGAATGTCGGTTTGCAATTCGACAGTTTCCACGCGCATGTCATCCACGGCGATGCGCTGGCGGTCTGGAACCGTTTTCACAATCATGTGTTTCACGCTCAGATCGGCGCCGCGCCTGACCGGACCGAGCCAGGTCAAGGGCCGACCGATTTTCAGCGCCTGTTCAACGCGATGGACCAGAACGGTTACGCCGGATGGGTCAGTGCCGAATACCATGCCTCGACGCCGCGCACCGAACAATCGCTTGGCTGGATGCGTGCATAACACATTCCGCACTGGCCTTCGGTTCAAAAATCACCGACAACGAGGTGCCCGAAATCAAGGAAACCGCCCGTGATCCCTGCCCGCTTTGCACATGCCGTCTTTGGCCTGATCATGTCCGGCCTGATGTCCTGTATCGTGACCGGCATCGCAACGGTAAAAGCGGCCGGAGTCGGACCATCCACATTTGGTGACTGGATGTCGTCCTGGGCCTTTTGCTGGCCCATCGCGTTCACGGTCATCCTGACCCTTGGTCCGGTCGTCAGACGCTGGGTCGAGCGCTGGGTCAGGCCGCAGGGCTGACCCGCTGCGAAGAGGGCCCGCCAGGCCTGATGAGCAGCGCGTGCATCAATGCGCCTCGGCCCAGTTGTCGCCCTGACCGGCGTCCACGTCCAGATGCACATCCAGCCTGACAGCAGGATCGGGCGCGCCCTCCATCACCTCGCGGGCGACCGCAACCACCTGATCCACCGCATCCTCGGCGACTTCGAACAGCAGTTCGTCATGCACCTGCAACAACATTCTGGCCGGAAGCCCGTCAATTGCATCCGGCATCCGGATCATTGCGCGCCGGATCACATCCGCAGCAGTGCCCTGAATCGGCGCGTTGATCGCGGCGCGGCGTGAAAATCCTGCATGCGGACCTTTGGCATTGATCTCGGGCGTATGGATTTTGCGGCCGAACAGCGTATGCACATAGCCATATTCCTTGGCGAATGCGATGGTGTCGTCCATATATGTCCGAATGCCCGGAAACCGTTCAAAATACCGGTCGATGAACCCCTGCGCTTCGGCCCTTGGGATGCGCAGATTTCGCGCCAGACCAAAGCCCGAGATACCGTAGATCACCCCGAAATTGATCGCCTTGGCCTGACGCCGAATGTCTGGCGTCATCTCATCCAGCGGCACATCGAACATTTCAGATGCAGTCATGGCGTGAATGTCCAACCCATCTGAGAAAGCCTGTTTCAAGGCCGGAATATCCGCGATATGGGCCAGAATGCGCAGCTCGATCTGGCTATAGTCCAGGCTGACCAACACGTTGCCCGGCTCGGCAATGAACGCTTCACGAATGCGGCGTCCCTCTTCGGTGCGAACCGGGATATTCTGTAGGTTCGGATCGGTCGACGCCAAACGACCCGTGTTGGCACCGGTGATCGAATAAGAGGTATGCACCCGCCCGGTATCGGGGTTGATATGGGTTTGCAACGCGTCGGTGTAGGTCGACTTCAGCTTGGACAGCTGCCGCCAGTCCAGCACCCGGCGCGGCAGTTCATGTTCGGTTGCCAGATCCTCAAGCACATCAGCACCGGTAGAGTACTTTCCGGTCTTGCCCTTCTTGCCACCTTCCAGGCTCATCTTGTCGAACAGGATCTCACCCAGCTGCGCGGGCGACCCCACGTTAAAGCTCTCACCCGCCAATTCGTGAATTTCAGCCTCTAATCCCGCCATTTTCTGCGCAAAGGCGTTGGACATGCGGGACAATACATCGCGGTCGACCTTGATGCCGTGCATTTCCATTTCGGTGAGAACGGGAACCAGCGGGCGTTCCAACGTCTCGTATACCGTGGTCACCTGAACCTGATGCAGCTCGGGTTTGAATAACTGCCACAGACGCAGAGTGATATCCGCGTCCTCGGCGGCGTATGCGGTGGCGTCTTCGATTGGAACCTTGTCAAAGGTCACTGCCGATTTGCCCGTGCCCAGCAACGATTTAATCGGGATCGGCGCATGGTTCAGATAGCGCTCGGACAGGGTATCCATGCCGTGACCATGTTCGCCGCCATGCATCGCATAGGACATCAGCATTGTGTCATCGATGGGCGTGACGTCGATGCCATAGCGCCGGAATATCTTGGCATCGTATTTCATGTTCTGCCCGATCTTGAGCACGGACGGGTCTGCCAGTATCGGTTTCAGCAAGCTCAGAGCCTGATTCAGAGGCATTTGTCCGCCGGCCAGCGCGTCCGAACCGAACAGATCGTCCGCCGAGCCGTCGCGATGCTTCAAAGGGATATAGCACGCCTCTCCTGCCTCAACGCACAGCGAAATACCCACCAGATCAGCAATCATTTCGTTCAGACCTGTGGTTTCGGTGTCGACGGCCACCCAACCACGTTCGTAAGCCTGATCAATCCACTTCTGCAACGTCTCTGCATCGCGCACGCATGTATATTTGGATGCGTCGAACGCGATGACATCTGCCTCCGGCTCTTCGGCGGTCGGCGCAGGAGCATCCGCAATCACCGGCGCGTCGACGCCCAGCTTGTCGGCGATCCTTTTGGTCAGAGTGCGAAACTCCATCTCGGCCAGAAACGTCATCAGGCTGTCCGGCTCGGGGTCCTTCACCTCAAGATCGTCCAGGGTGAAGTCCAGCGGCGTCTGTTCATCCAGCTGCACAAGTTTCTTGGACAGTTCGATCTGATCACGTTTTTCGATCAGGGTCTGGCGACGCTTGGGTTGTTTGATTTCATCCGCGCGATCCAAAAGGGTTTCCAGATCGCCAAACTCTTTGATCAGCAATGCTGCGGTTTTGATACCGATGCCTGGTGCACCGGGCACATTGTCAACACTGTCTCCGGCCAGCGCCTGCACATCGACCACGCGTTCCGGACCAACACCGAATTTTTCGACCACGCCATCGCGATCAATACGCTTGTTCTTCATGGCGTCCAGCATTTCGACACCGTCACCAACCAGTTGCATCAGGTCCTTGTCCGAACTGACAATAGTCACCCGTCCGCCTGCATCGCGTGCCTGCACCGCCAGCGTGGCGATGATATCGTCGGCCTCATAGCCCTCAAGCTCTTTGCAGGCGATGTTGAAGGCTTTGGTGGCCTCACGCGTCAGCGGCATCTGCGGGCGCAGATCCTCGGGCATGGCCTCACGGTTGGCCTTGTAAAGATCGTACAGATCGTTGCGAAACGTATGTGACCCTTTGTCAAAGATCACTGCGACATGGGTCGGCGCATCCGGACCGGCGTTTCCTTCGACATATTTCTGCAACATATTGCAAAAGCCCGAAACGGCCCCGATCGGCAACCCATCCGACTTGCGCGTCAGCGGAGGCAGCGCATGATAAGCCCTGAAAATAAAGGCCGATCCGTCGATCAGATGCAGGTGACACCCTTTTCCGAAATTGCTCATGCGTGCTCTCCCTGTCGGTCAGGGACGGTTCTGCCACAGGGCCGCGCGGGTGACCAGCCAAGAACGTGAGCTAGCCACCAAACAGGTCAGAGAAAACATCTGAGAAACTGTGCAACAAGGCCATGATGACCAGCACGCCCAGGGCGGCAAAAAACGCAAACGCAATGAACTGAAACAGGATCGCACCAACCCCGATCACCACACCGGCAATCGCCGGACGCATTTTTTCGTGCCGCAGAATGCCGATCACGGAAACAACAATCGCCAATCCGCCCAGCATGGCAACACCAATACGCAGCACGTCATCCACATCGCGGGCTGGGACCACAGGTTCAGGTTGCTCCAGCCCGGCGGCCGCGCGCAGGGTTGATTTGCCAAGATCCGCCGCCAGTTCGCCCAGGGATACGCCGGTCGATTGCTGGGGCGCAAACGGACCCGCCCAGAACACAAACAGGGCGGAAAACAGCGCCACTGCCGCTAGACAAAAACCGGTCCAGCCAAAATACGGGCTGGCTGAATCAGGGGCTGTAACGTCCGCCATGTTCCTCGCCTTAGGTGTTTGAACCCACGGCTAACCGCTAAAAGCGGCGATTCTCGGGCAGATCATTCCATGTCGGACTGATAGAGCCATCTGGACAGCGTGACGGAATAGGGCAAGGGCACCCAAACACCAAAGCGTACCTGCGCTGCCCGCAACGTCTCTCCGATCCAGACGTTGCAGGTTCTGAACACATTAAAGCGCCCTTTGGCCTCAAAGAACTGATCCGTTGCGGTAAAGCCCGCCACGTTCATAGGGATCAGCTGCCCTTGATCTGTACGGGCGAAACTGTCCAATACCGTGCTCAGGAACATCTCGAACTGAGCCTGCGACAACCGGATGGACGGCACCTGAATATCCTGGCGCAAAGGACCAACCGCATCCACCCTCAGAACAGCCCGATCCCCCGTCAGACCTTTGAGAACCGCACCAAACGTCACATCCGAGTAAGACCCGGTGGTCGTATAGAACCCACGCGCGCCCCAACCGATCAAAAGCCATTGTGCATGCGGTTGATCCACACGCACCCCGGCCCTTTGCAAATCACCCAGCCTTGCCCTGGCAAGCGGCGTCAGCGGGACAAGAAAATCATAGTGGATCGGCCCTTTGACCAGGTGAAGCTCGACCGTGTCCTCACCCGTTGCCTGTGTTCCCGGCGCCGGAATCACCGCACCGATCACAGCGGCCAGAACATACATCAAGACAATCGCGCACAGGCAAAACAGCACTCGGCCCGGCGCTTTACGCATTCAGGCGTCGCGCCCTTTCAAAACGTATCTACAGTCGCAATAGGGGCATTCGACCCAACCGGTATCTTCGGGGATTTGCAGCCAGACACGCGGATGACCCAATGCGCCTTCACCCCCGTCGCAAGCGACGCGGGATGTTTCAACGATCCTGGTTTCCGGTGCATCGATTGTCACGGCTGGCGATCCTTCACTGGTTGTCGGCCTCGCGGGCATGTAATAGCTGCGTTTATGAGCGATGAGCAAACCGGGGGCAAGAGCCACATGGTCGATACGGCAATCAGCATCAAAGGTCTGCGCAAGACCTATCGCGGCAGCAAGGGTCAGCCCGAAAAGCAAGCATTGAAGGGGATTGACCTGACCGTGCCGCGCGGTTCGGTCTTTGGGTTACTGGGCCCGAACGGGGCGGGAAAATCGACCCTGATCAACATTCTTGCTGGCCTGGTTGTGAAATCCGCCGGCGCCGTTTCGATCTGGGGATACGATCAGGACACAAATCCGCGCCAATCCCGCGCTGCCATCGGCGTGATGCCGCAAGAGCTGAACCTGGACCCGTTCTTTACACCCCGAGGCGCGCTGGAGGTTCAGGCTGGCCTGTACGGCGTACCCAAATCAGACCGCCGCAGCGACGAAATCCTTGACCTTGTTGGCCTCGGGGACAAGGCCGAAGCTTATGCCCGCACATTGTCGGGCGGGATGCGGCGGCGATTGCTGCTGGCCAAGGCGCTGGTGCATCATCCCAGAATTCTCGTGTTGGACGAACCCACGGCAGGTGTGGACATCGAACTGCGCCAGATGCTGTGGGCCAATGTGCGCAAGCTGAACAAACAGGGCATGACCATCATCCTGACCACGCATTATCTGGAAGAAGCGCAAGAGATGTGTGACGAGATCGCCATCATCAACCACGGTGAAAAGATCGAACAGGACAGCACATCCAACCTGCTGGGCCGCATGGACAGCCGAACGATGGTGATCGTTGCCGATAATCCGGTCTCGGTCCTTCCTGACACCGAAGGGGTCGAGGCCGTGCTGCGCGATGACGGCAGCCTGGCGTTGCATTACCACAGCAAGACGACAAGCGCTGAACAGGTACTGGAATCCGTGCGTGGCGCCGGCATCCGCATCCGCGATGTGCGCACCGAAGAAGCCGACCTGGAGGATGTATTTCTCGCGCTGACCTCCAGCCGGGCACAGGATTTTCCGGCGCAGGATCAGGACCAACCTCACCGCGGGATGCACCGGGTCAAGCTATAGGATGGCTGTGTCGCCGGCTGCGCGATGTCCAAGACAACAGCCGGACAGTGTTCGGGCCTCTTTTCATCGACCCTGTCCTCCTGCCTGACAAATCCAAACGCCAGCATCCTGCGTAAAGGACTCGAAAAAGAACAAAACGTGAATATAATGACTCACCATGTATGCCGAGCTGTCGATCACGTCGAACTTCACCTTCCTCACCGGGGCTTCGCACCCCGAGGAGTATATGGAGCGTGCCGTCACCCTGGGCCTGCCCGCCATTGCAATTGCCGATGACAATTCGGTTGCCGGGATCGTCCGCGCCCACACACAGGCGCGTGAGATTACCCGCAAGGTGCGTGAACGCGTGGAGTGGGAGACGCAGAACACCCCCATCGGACCACCCTGTCCCGGTTACATCCCCAAACCGCTCTCTTACCCCATTCACACGGTGCCGCGCCTGATCCCGGCGGCGCGGTTGATCTTCACCGACGCGCCCACCGTCACCGCCCTGCCTGTGAACCGGCAAGGCTGGGCCAATCTGTGCCGCATCCTGTCAGCGGGCCGCCTGCGCGCCGAAAAAGGCGACTGCGTTCTGCACCTGTCCGACCTGCTGGAGTTTTCCGACGGGCTCCACCTGCTGCTGTGGCCACAGGCGGCGCAGGCACAAGGCGGCGCGGGCACATGGAAGACACAGGCGCACCAGCTGACGCGCCGCTTTGATAAGCGGATGCATCTGTTGATACGGCCCAGATATGATGGTGCAGATAGTGCATATTTTGCTTTATTAGAGACTGAAGCACAGCAATTCGGCATCCCCACCCTCGCCAGCGCCACGCCGATGATGCATCATGGCGCGCGCCGCAAGCTGGCCGACGTGCTGACCGCCATCCGCCTGCGCCGCAAGGTGGATGAGCTGGGCCGCAACGCACTGGCCAATGGCGAACAACGCCTGCGCTCCGAGGCTGAAATGCTGCGCATCTTCAAAGGCCATGAGGGGGCTGTCGCCCGCGCCCACGCGCTGAGCGAACAGCTTACCTTCTCGCTTGATGAGCTGCGCTATGAATATCCCAGCGAGGGCAGCGAGCAGGAAACTCCGACCGAACGCCTGCACCGCCTGGCGCATGAGGGGCTGAAATGGCGCTATCCGGCGGGCGCGTCCGAGAAGGCCAAAAAGATGCTGGCGCATGAACTCGCGCTGATCGGCAGGCTGAAATACGAGCCTTATTTCCTGACCGTCCGCGATATCGTCCATTTCGCCCGCGCGCGCGATATCCTGTGTCAGGGGCGCGGGTCTGCGGCCAATTCGGTGGTCTGCTTCTGCCTTGGTATCACCGAGGTCAGCCCCGAAATGGGCACGATGGTCTTTGAACGGTTCGTCTCCGAGGCGCGCGACGAGCCGCCCGATATTGACGTCGATTTCGAACATGAGCGCCGCGAAGAAGTGATCCAGCACATCTATGACCGCTATGGCCGCGAACGCGCGGGGCTGTGTGCCACGGTTGTGCACTATCGCGGCAAACGCGCCATTCGCGAGGTCGGCCGCGCCATGGGCCTGACCGAAGACACCATCTCAGCCCTTTCTTCGCAGCTCTGGGGCTTTTTCTCGACCGTCGGGCTCGAGGCGCATCGGATGCGCGAAATCGGTCTCGACCCTGAGGATCGACGGCTAAAACAGACTCTAATGTTGATCTATGAGATCGACGGCTTCCCCCGCCACCTGTCTCAACATGTCGGCGGTTTCATCATCACCGAAGGGCGGTTGGACGAGCTTGTCCCCATCGAAAACGCCACGATGGAGGACCGCACGGTCATCTGCTGGGACAAGGACGATATCGACTCCTTAGGTATACTGAAGGTTGATGTGCTCAGCCTCGGGATGCTCACTTGTATTCGCAAGGCGTTCGATCTGATTGGTCAGCATCACCAGACCAGCTATACCCTCGCCACCCTGACACCCGAGGACCCGGTGGTCTATGACATGCTGTGCCAGGCAGACTCTATTGGGGTGTTTCAGGTGGAATCACGTGCACAGATGAACTTCCTGCCCCGGATGCGGCCGCGTTGTTTCTACGATCTGGTGATCGAGGTCGCCATCATCCGCCCCGGTCCGATTCAGGGCGACATGGTCCACCCCTATATCCGCCGCCGCAATGGCGAGGAAGAGGTCAGCTTCCCCTCGGACGAACTGGGCGAAGTGCTGGGGAAAACGCTGGGCGTGCCGCTGTTTCAGGAGCAGGCAATGCAGATCGCCATTGTCGGCGCGGGCTTTACCCCGGAACAGGCGGACCGGCTGCGGCGGTCTTTGGCGACGTTCAAGAAACATGGCAATGTCAGCGAATTCCGCGCCCTGTTCCTGCGCGGTATGAAGCGCAACGGGTATGATGAAGACTTTGCCGAGCGTTGTTTTTCGCAGATCGAAGGCTTTGGCTCTTACGGGTTCCCCGAAAGCCACGCAGCCAGTTTTGCGCTGCTGGTCTACGCCTCGGCCTGGATCAAGTGCCACCATCCGGGCATCTTCGCCTGCGCGCTGCTGAACTCGCAGCCGATGGGGTTCTATGCGCCTGCTCAGATCGTGCGTGATGCACGCGAGCATGGGGTGCAGGTGCGCCCGGTCTGCATCAATGCCAGCTTCTGGGACAATGTGATGGAGCCCGATGGCCAGGGCGGGCTGGCCCTGCGGCTGGGGTTCCGCCAGATCAAGGGTCTGAGCGAGGAAGACGCCAGTTGGCTGACCGCTGCAAGGGGCAACGGCTATACTCAGGTGGATGACGTCTGGCGCCGCGCCGGGTTGGGGCCGTCGGTGATCGAACGTCTGGCCGAGGCGGATGCCTTCGCCGCCTGCGATCTGACCCGGCGCGAGGCTTTGTGGCAGGCCAAGGCGATTGCGACCGCCAGACCCTTACCACTGTTCTCGCAGGATCTGGAAGGCGAAGCACTGGACGAGCCCCAGGCCCACCTGCCGCAGATGACATTGGGCGAACAGGTTGTCGAGGATTACGTCGCCACTCGCCTCAGCCTGCGGGCACATCCGGTGGCCTTGCTGCGTCACCTGCTGACGCCCAAGCTGCGCGACAAAACCACCCCTGTTGCATGACGGCTGAACGGGATAATGCCATTTAACAGAGCCTGAACCGGACCTGAAATGACCAGACCCACCCTGCCCCCGCGCTTTCCGGCGACACCTGACCAGATCAACGCTCAGGCCCACGCTTTTTACGCGCGTGTGCGCCAGCACGACCTGCTGGGTCCCGTCTTTGCCAGACATGTCACCGATTGGCCCGCGCATGAGGCAAAGATCGCAGCTTTCTGGCGCAACGCCATCCTGTTTGAGCGCAGCTATGACGGCAATCCACATCGGGTCCATATGGAACGGCCCGACATTAAGCCCGAGATGTTCGCCCACTGGCTGGACCTGTTCGAAGAGGTCGCAGATCACACGCTGCCATCTGAGATAGCCACCCCATGGGTCGCACTGGCCCGGCGCATTGGCGCCGGAATGAAGGCCGGGGTGCAGTCGGCACGCCAACCCAAGGATGCACCTCCGATCCTGCGTTGATCCCACAACATGGCGGCTTTGCGATGTTAGCGGTAAAATAAGGGCTATGCGGGTCGGCCAAATGGGTTTACTCACAGGCAGGACAGCCCATTTGCGCTGCGACGGCACCACGCCACCATACCGACATATCACCCGAGGCCAATTCATGAGCACTCAAAACACCACCCTCCGGGGACTTGGTTTCGCGTTTGCGGGATTCGCGGTCTTTGCCAGCCATGACGCATTGATCAAAGTGCTGGGCGCGACCTATTCGGTGATGCAGATCATCTTTTTCGCCACGCTGTTTTCCTTTGTGCCGATGGCGATGACAATTCTGACCGACCGGACAACTGGAAACTTCCGACCCCGTCACCCGTGGCTGGTGCTGCTGCGCTCGGGCCTGATGGTGACCTCGATGGTCTGCGCCTTCTACGCCTTTTCGGTCTTGCCGCTGGCCGAGGTTTACTCGTTGCTGTTTTCCTTCCCGCTGATCGTTACCGTCCTGTCGATCCCCATTCTCGGAGAGGTTGTGCGCGCCCAGCGCTGGGCTGCGGTCGGGGCTGGTCTGATCGGCGTCCTGATTGTCCTGCGGCCCGGTGCGACGGATATCACCCTGGGCCACCTGGCCGCCCTGACAGCGGCGTTTTGCAGCGCGTTTGGCTCTGTTCTGGTGCGCAAGATCGGAAATGAGGAACGCGCGGCTGTGCTGATCCTGTACCCTATGCTGCTGGCTATCCTTGCCATGAGCCTGGCACAGCCCACCGTCTATCAACCGCCCTCACTGTTGCATCTGGCCATGATGGCCCTGGTCGGCGTGTTTTCGGTCATTGCCCAGCATCTGATCATTCTGGCCTATCGCGCCGCACCAGCCGGGGTCGTGGCCCCCAGCCAATACAGCCAGATCATCTGGGCCACGATCTTCGGTACGATCTTTTTTGGGGAACGCCCGGACGGCTGGGTTGCCGTCGGCGCAAGCATCATCATCGCGTCAGGTGTCTTTGTGGTCTGGCGTGAAAGCCGTTCCAACACCACCTCGGTCAACACACCGGTTCTGCGCGTGCGATCACCGCGGTCAGACACCGGCGCATCACGACCGGGGGAATAGTAAACGGCGCGCCGGTTGGTACGCCGCGCCATTGATTTCTGTTGGTTTAAAGCCTTAGTAAACCACCACTGACCGAATGCTCTCACCCCGGTGCATCAGGTCAAAACCTTCATTAATGTCGTCCAGACCCATAGTGTGGGTGATCATAGGGTCGATCTCGATCTTGCCGTCCATGTACCAGTCGACGATCTTGGGAACGTCCGTCCGGCCCCGCGCACCGCCAAATGCCGTCCCGCGCCAGGATCGGCCCGTGACCAGCTGGAACGGGCGGGTCGAGATTTCGGCACCGGCGGGGGCAACACCGATGATGATCGATTCCCCCCAGCCTTTGTGCGCCGATTCAAGCGCATCCCGCATCACGCCGACATTGCCAGTGGCATCAAAGGTGTAATCCGCGCCGCCTTTGGTCAGATTGACCAGATAGGGCACCAGATCGCCCTCGACCTCGCTGGGGTTCACAAAGTCGGTCATACCAAAGGCAGTGGCCATGTTGACCTTGGACGGGTTCAGGTCGACGCCGACGATCTGGTCGGCCCCGGCCAGTCTCAGACCCTGAATCACGTTCAGGCCGATGCCGCCCAGGCCAAATACGATGGCGCGGCTGCCGATTTCCACCTTGGCGGTGTTCAGCACGGCACCAATGCCGGTGGTCACGCCGCAGCCGATATAGCAGATCTTTTCAAACGGTGCGTCCTCACGCACCTTGGCCAGCGCAATTTCAGGCAGAACCGTATGGTTCGAGAAGGTCGAGCAGCCCATGTAATGCAGGATCGGATCGCCATCCAGAGTCGAGAAACGCGACGTACCATCCGGCATCAGGCCCTTGCCCTGCGTTTCGCGGATCGCCTGACACAGGTTGGTCTTGGGGTGCAGACAATATTCGCATTCACGACATTCCGGGGTGTACAGCGGGATCACGTGATCGCCAGGCTTCAGGCTGGTCACACCTGCACCGACCTCAAGCACCACGCCTGCACCTTCGTGGCCCAGAATGGCCGGGAACAATCCTTCGGGATCGGCCCCCGACAGCGTGAATTCATCGGTATGGCAGATGCCGGTTGCCTTGATTTCCACCAGAACCTCGCCTGCCTTGGGGCCTTCAAGGTTCACATCCATCACTTCCAAAGGTTTGCCCGCCTGAACGGCGACGGCAGCACGGGTACGCATGGTGCAAGTCTCCCTGTCTTATTTGCCTCGACCCTGCGCCAATTGCAGGGTGTTTTCAACTGTGCTTTGATGACAGAGTGGCTAATTGATTGATATTGCAGAAACGACACCGATAAAGAGAACTGCGCCAATGACGAGATTTTTACCAATTCTGTTACTTCTGGCCGCCTGTGCAGAGCCACCCGCCCCCGAAGACACCCGCCTTGCGCCCGAGGCGGCGCCCGTCGATCTGGCCTTTTGCGAGGGCGATCCGTTTGTCGATGCGATTGGTCAGCCTGTCACGTCCATTCAGGCCAATCTGCCCGAACGCGCGCGTGTGCTGGGGCCTGACGGAATTGCGACTCAGGATTACCGCATCGACCGGCTGAATGTGTTCGTGAACGAAGCGGGTGTCATTCAGCGCCTGACCTGCGGGTAAGCGTGGACTCGGGGCATGATTCTCGAATAAGAACAAAATGGGAACATTTAATGTCTGCCGATGCCAAAACGCCGAATACTCTCACTCTGGTTTCCCCGTCTGGGGGCTGAACGGCTGATCCGCGCCGCGCGGGGGCTGCATGCCGGACCTTTGGCCGTGGTGGCGGACCAGTCGAACATGCAGGTGATTACTTCGCTGAACGCAGAAGGACAGGCCGCCGGGCTGCGCGTGGGCCAACCGGTGCGCGATGCGCATGCCATGTGCGCAACCCTGATCACGCGGCACCGCAACACCCCGGCCGAGGCTGCGTTTCTGACCGCGCTGCGCCGCTGGGCGGGCAAGTTCAGCCCCTGGGTGGCCGAAGAAGCTCCGGACGGGCTGATCGTCGACCTGTCGGGTTGCGCGCATCTGTTTGGTGGGGAAGAGGCGTTGCTAAGCGTGCTTGAGATCGACTGCGCTGATATGGGGCTCAGCGTGCAGATGGGCATCGCCGACACGCTGGGCGCAGCCTGGGCGTTGGCGCGCTATGCCGGGCAAGAGGCTATGTCAGACCGCAACGGCGACGCCATCAATCAGGAGGCGCGCGCCACCCGGGCCCGGGCCAGCAAGCGGCGGCACTGGACCAAGGGCGGCGCTGCACCGCAGGTAGTGGCCTTGGGCAGTGGTGCCCGGATCGCCGCGCCGGGGCAATCTTATGGCGCGCTCAGCCCCCTGCCCATCGCGGCGCTGCGGCTAGAGGATCAGATCGTGGCACAGTTGAACCGTCTGGGCCTGCGCCGGATCGGTGATTTGCTGGGGCAGCCGCGCGCCTCGCTTGCCCGTCGGTTCGGGCGTGGACTGGTGCTGCGGCTGGATCAGGCGATGGGCAGCGCGCCCGAACCGGTCTCGCCCGCTCGCCCGCCGCACCAGTTTGCCGTGCGGATGACCCTGCCCAATCCGATCGGGTTGATCGAAGACGTGATGGCCGCAATTGATCGGGTGTTGCCGACGCTTTGTAGCAAGCTGGAAGAAAAAGGCCGCGGCGTTCGCACCCTGCGGCTGGAGGCCCATCGCGCCGATCAGGCGGCCGAGGTCATCGAGATTGGGTTGGCCCGCCCAACCTATGACAAACACCGTATTCGCCCTTTGTTAGAGATGAAAATCGACAAGATCGACGCGGGTTATGGCATTGACATGCTGCGGCTTGAGGCGGTGCAGACCGAACCCATCCATGCCCGCACAATTGCAGGCCATGCCGAGGCGCGTCGCGTGGTCCGCAACCGGCTTGAGGGCAATACGGCCGTGGATGATCTGATCGGCAAACTGGGCGCGCGGGTGGGGTTGGAGGCAATCACGCGGCGGCATCCCGCAGCCTCGCACATCCCCGAGAAAACCGCGCTGGTATTGGCAGCGGCCTGGTCGGAACCGGCGCGCGACTGGCCTGCGCCGCCACGTCCCCGCCCCTTGCAGATGTGGCGACCCGAGCCGGTGATGGCCCCGGAAATCCCGGACGTGCCATCCGCCTTTCGCTGGCGCGGGCGCGATTGGCAATTGGCGCAGGCCACCGGTCCGGAACGGATTGCGCCGGAATGGTGGCTGGATGATCCCAACTGGCGCAGCGGTGTGCGCGATTACTGGGTGGTCGTTACCGAACAAGGCGAGCGGTTATGGCTGTTTTACGGCCATGGCGGCACGATGTCTGCGGGTTGGTTCTGTCAGGGGAAATTTGGCTAAAACGCCGTATCAGACTCTATTTTCCGCGATAAACCAGCAGATCAGGCAAATAACCGATCAAGCGCACCAGCCAGGAAAAAGGAGCCGGAAAATCGGTTCGGAACCGACGCCGTGACATTGCCTTGATCACATGGTCTGCGGCCTCTTCCGGCGTCATCAGCATCGGCATCTTAAAGGTGTTCTTGTCGGTAAGACGGGTTTTGATAAAGCCCGGATTGACGATCCGCACCGTCACGCCCGTACCCGCCAGATCAAAGCGCATGGTCTCGGCCAGAGAAACCAGCGCGGCCTTGCTGGCCGCATATCCGATTGCAGCGGGCAAGCCGCGATAGCCGGACAGTGAACCGATCAGGGTTATGTCGCCCCGGCCCGCCTGCACAAAACCCGGTACAGTTTCACCCAGCACCCTCAGGGCGCCGATATAATTCACGTCAGTCATGGCCAGAACGGCATCTGTGTTCCATGCGGTGGCGCGCATCGGCTCGTATGCACCGGCGTTGTAGACCAGCCCGTCAATCTGTCCGGCCGCCGCCACGGCCTGACGCACCGCCTCAAGATCGGTCACGTCAACGGGCACCGCACGCGCATTTGGCAGCCGGGCACAGATTTCATCCAGCCGGGCGGCATTGCGCGCAGACAGCACAAGATGTGCGCCCTTGGCGCTCAGCATCTCGGCCAGTACGCGGCCCAGGCCTTCGCTGGCGCCCACGATCCAATATGTCTTTCCTTCAAAATCGCTCATACCCGGGCCATCAAAAGTACCGGGTCAACTGCCCGGGCGTTAGAGTTACGTCGTCTGGGACGCTACAGGATGAATACGCATAAAAATCAAGGCTGGATCATGCAGCCGAACCTTATCGCTCGCCCCGAAATCACAAACTAATGCTTTGGAAAAATTAGTCCAATCTGTTTGATCCGACCCCAAAGCTGCTACGTATCCCTTTGTAAAATGTCGCACTAAGGGGATCACATGTTCGACGAAACACGCGGCGTACGCAAAAAAATCGCAATTGTAGGTGCAGGCATTTCAGGACTATCCGCAGCTTACTATCTTTCTGAAGATCATGACATCACAGTGTACGAGGCCGAGCCGCGCCTTGGCGGCCATGCCAGAACCGTGATCGCAGGTAAAAATGGCGATCAGCCGGTCGATACCGGGTTCATCGTGTTCAACTACGCAACATACCCGCATCTGACCAAGCTTTTCGACGAGCTGGGCGTTCCGGTTGTCAAAAGCGAAATGAGCTTCGGGGCCACCATCGACAATGGGCGTATCGAATACGGGTTGAACAATTTGCGCACACTGACGGCACAAAAGCGAAACCTGATGCGACCGTCCTATTACAAAATGATCGCCGACATTCTGCGCTTTAGCAAAGAAGCCCCAGAGGCGGCCTTGGATGACGACACCACAATCGGTGAACTGGTTGATCAGTTGGGCCTGGGTCACTGGTTCCGCCACAACTACCTGATGCCGATGTGCGGTGCCATCTGGTCCACACCGGATGAGCTGGTGAATCAGTTCCCGGCCCGCTCACTGGTGCAGTTTTTCCGCAACCACGCCTTGCTGGCGGGGGATCGTGCCAATCAGCACCAGTGGTACTCGGTAAAAGGCGGCAGTATCGAATATGTCAGACGCATAGACGCCACCCTGCGCGCGCGGCGCTGCGATATCCGGCTTGCGTCGCCCGTCGATCACATTGCACGTGATGCATCTGGCGTAACAGTGACCAGCCAAGGTCAGAAAGACCAGTTCGACGAGATCATCATGGCGACGCATTCCGATCAATCGCTCGCCATTCTGGGGGATGGCGCGACCGAGCCCGAAGCCGCCGCGCTGAGCGCAATCCGGTATCAGCCCAATGCGGCCGTGTTACACGGTGATACACGCCAGATGCCGCGACGTCGCGGATGCTGGTCCAGTTGGACCTATCGGTCCGAGGCCGGCAAGGTCGGTGTGACATACTGGATGAACCGTTTGCAGAGCATCCCGGACAGCGATCCGCTGTTTGTGACACTGAACGCACCCTCCGAGATTGCAGCAGACAAGATTTATGACACGGTCGAGTTTGCGCATCCGGTATTCGACAAAGCCGCCCTGCGCGCGCAGGGGCAAATTCGCAACATGCAGGGACACAACCGGACCTGGTTCGTCGGAGCCTATAACCGACACGGGTTTCACGAAGACGGGATTGCCAGCGCGATGCACGTTGTTGAGCGCCTGAAAGGCACCCCGCAGACCATCGGAGCTGACCATGCCAGCCTTCAGACAGAGCCGGCCGTCCCTGTGGCGGCCAAGTAAGCACATTTGGCGCGTCGCAGCCTTGTTATTGGCGCTGCTGGCCCCGGTCGGGCTGGCGGCGTCGCCGCTGTCGACCGAATTGAAAGACCCCAAACAGATTGGCAGCGCGACCTTCCGGTTTGTGGGTTTGCCGCTGTATGATGCAAAACTGTTCACACCCGGCGGCGCACCGTTCAGCTGGACCGAGGATTTCGGGTTGCAACTGACCTATCGCAAGAACCTTGCGCAGAAGGCACTGGTTGAATCGACGCTGGACGAAATGGTCCGACAGGGCAATCCGGCGCCAACGCAAAGCCAGTTAGAGGCGTGTTTTCAGGCCGTCAGCAAAGGCGACAGTTATCTGGCCATCTCGGAAGGGCCAGACAAGGTCGGATTCTGGCGTAATGGCACGCAGACCTGCACATTGTCAAACCCGGGAATCAAGCGATCGTTCATGTCGATCTTTTTGGGCGACAACACACGGTCCGCCAGTTTCACGCGGCAGTTAAAGGGGCAATGATGTTGTATCCGCGTGTCAGCCTGTATGCGCTGATGCTCGCTGCGGCGGGTATCCCGCTGTATATACACCTGCCGCGTTTTGCGGCGGTGAACCTGGGCATCAGCCTGGGTGTCATCGGCACGGTGCTGCTGGTGATCCGTCTGGTGGATCTTGTGCAGGATCCCCTGATCGGCTGGGCAATTGACCGCTGGCCCGGCGCGCAGCTTCTGTTTGCGGCACTGGCCGCAATTGGTCTGGCCATCGGGTTCCCGCTGTTGTTCGGCTTGCCGGACGGGGTCAGTATCGCCGCGCTGGCTGCCGTGCTGATCCTGCTGTTTTCAGCGTACAGCCTGGGCACGATCCTGCTGTATGGCCGCAGCGCGACGCTGGCCAAACATCCCGATCCGGACGAACTGATGACCTTGGCCGCCTTTCGGGAAGGCGGGCAACTGGCTGGCGTTGTCATAGCCGCCAGCGCACCGGCTGCGTTTGTCGCGCTGGGCGCACAATCCCAAGGCTATCCTGCCTTTGGCGTGTTTCTGGGGCTGTTGGCCATCATGACGTTGTTGCTGACGGCCCCGATATGGCGCCGCACGCCGATTACGGGGCAGGGTCTGTCATTTGCCGGGCTGGGTCAGGCCGGAGCACTGCGCCTGCTGGCGCTGGCACTGGTGAACAGCCTGCCGGTTGCAATCACATCGACGCTGTTTCTGTTTTTTGTTGAGGATCGTCTGCAACTGCCCGGAAAAGCGGGACCGTTGCTGATCCTGTTCTTTCTGAGTGCCGGTGCAAGTGTGCCGTTGTGGGCGCGCTTGAGCAAACGGATCGGCCCCAAGCGTACCCTTGTGATCGCGATGCCGCTGTCAATTGCGGGCTTTATCGGCGCCGCGACGCTGTCGGCCGGAAACCTGGGTGGGTTCGCGTTAATCTGTCTGGCGTCCGGCGCGGCGCTGGGTGCGGACATGGTGGTGTTGCCGGCCATGTTCTCGGTAGTACTGACGCGCGCGGGGCTGAACGCCTCGGCCGCGTTCGGCATCTGGTCTTTTGCAGGCAAGCTGGGGTTGGCCCTGGCTGCCTTCTTCACCCTGCCGCTGCTGCAACGCAGTGGCTTTTCACCTGGTCAAACCAATTCAGCAGAGGCGCTTGAGACGCTCAACCTCGCCTACGCTGTACTGCCGTGCATTCTGAAAGTTGCGGCATTCGGAATGGTTTTGACCCTGCCTACGGAGGTAGCAGCCAAATGAAATTCCTTGTTGTTTTTCTGTTCGCCATCCTTGCCCTGCTGGCGGTCAAGGGGCGTTTCCTGAGCTTTCGGTCACAATCCCCAGCGGATTACGCGGACACAGGACCGAAGTTTTCGCTCAAAGATCATCTGAACGGGGAAATCCTGTCAGAAGGCGTGATCTATGGTCCCAATGGCAAAATGTCGAACAGCTTTGTCGCCCGCATGGTTGGCGAATGGGATGGAAACTCTGGCACCCTGGCCGAATATTTCACCTATTCCAACGGCAAGCAGATGACGCGCAAATGGTACCTGACGCTGGGAACCGGCAACACCTTTATCGCCACGGCGGATGATATTGTTGGCGAGGGCAAAGGCACGATTTCCGGCTCGACAGTCAAACTGACCTACAAGATCATCCTGCCCGAGGACGCAGGAGGGCACACTCTGGACGTCACCGACTGGATGTACCTGGCGGAAAACGGCGCGATCATGAACCGCTCGGAGATGCGCAAATTCGGTATCAAAGTGGCCGAGCTGGTGGCGACAATGCGCCCGGCGCCTGCGGTACAAACCGCGCATGTTCCGGGCGCCAACGGCTATGATGCAACAGCCGAAGACAGGCCGATGCAATGACCCTGTCGCGGTCTCTGATCACGCTTGTCGCCATTATGAGCCTTGCGATATTGGCCGCCTGCGCGGCCAAGCCGCGCGTTCCCACGTCGTTCTTGTCGGACAAACAGCTTAACCTTGAAGAATTCTTTGAAGGCAAAACCGTTGCTTACGGTCAGTTTCAGGACATTCTTGGCAATATTCCACGCCGGTTCACGGTTGATATAGACGGAACGTGGGACGGCGAAACGCTGACTCTGGTCGAAGACTTTGTTTATGATGACGGCGCCACAGAACAGCGTATCTGGACACTGACAAAAACGGGTGAGGACACGTGGACAGGCACGGCTCCGGGTGTACTTGGAACGGCATCAGGGATCGAGCGTGGTGACACGTTCAATTGGAAATACAAGATCGATCTGCCGGTCAAGGATGGAACGATGCGGGTCAATTTCGATGATTGGATGTGGTTGCTGGAAGACGACCGGCTGCTGAACCGGGCCTATGTTTCGCGTTATGGGTTTCGCCTGGGCGAAGTGATCCTGTTCTTCGAAAAAAAGTGACGCTCCGGTAAATCAATCATCCCCAATACGGATGGCGGTCACGCCTCTTCAATAAAATCGAAACTCGTCCACCAGCGTCAAAGGCCCGGCATTGATCCGGGCCGGGCTCTGCGACCTGTTTGACGTTGTGTCGTCCAAACCAGCAGCATTGGCGGATTTCATGCTCATGCGCTCAACCTCGGCCAAAAGGAAAAACAGCCCGGCTCTGGTACCTTTCAGCGCTTTGGGTACCTTGGTCCACGCTATACGTCGGCTGATTTTCAGGCTCTGCTCGTTCATGGTCTTTGGGGTTTTCCCAGTCTTTGCACCAGTTGTAGCATTCCACCATGACTGTGGCAATTTTAAACACAATTTCGCAGGGCGAGGTGCAGGACGATCTGCCTGCTTGTCACAGTCTTACGCGATCCGTGACGCGGAACCCGTGTGAGAAGACGCAGTACTCTTGTGTCTTCGCATTGGTAATCAGCGTGAGACCCGCCGTTTTGGCAAGATCAACGGCGGTCACCGTTGGTGAGGACGCGGCGATCAGGACAGGGCAGGCAAGCGCAGCCGTCTTTTGCACCAGCTCGACCGAAATACGCGAGGTCATGATCACCGCACCTGACCTCGGATCAAGCCCCGCGAGGATCAGCGCGCCCAGCAATTTGTCCAGCGCGTTGTGGCGTCCGACGTCTTCGCGCGCAATCACGACACCCTGTCCGGGAACAAGAAACCCCGCCGCATGGGCTGATCTGGTCCTGTCATGCAAGGGTTGACGCGCCCCCAGCATATTCACCGCCCGCGCTATATCGTCGATACCGATCCGGAATGTCCTGTCCGTGACCGGGGCAACGGATCGTAACGCTTGTTCAAGACTGTCAATGCCGCACAAGCCGCAACCGACAGGACCCAGCATCGCCCGCTGCCGCGCCGCCAGCTTGTCGGATGCCGATCCTTTCAGCCAAAAACGCGCCTCGATCCCTGTTTGATGGGCCACCTGTTCGAACTCCTCGATGTCCTCAACCCGGGAGACGAAGCCTTCGGTCAGGGCAAAGCCCAGCGCGAACTCTTGGACATTGTCCGGTGATGCCATCATGACCGCCGCTGTGGTGCCGTTGAATACCAAAGCCACTGGCGTTTCCTGTATCAGATCGCGCGGGCGGGCAGTGCAGGATGCACCAACCGACGCCATTGTCCGACGCAAGTTCGGGTGTTGAACCATCGGGCTGTTGCGGAAGGGCGCGGTCATGGTCGATCCGCTGCGGCCAGAGTTTCGCGGCCTTGATCCGACAGACCAAAGAACAGACGCTGGGATGGGTCTTGGCGATTGTCCAGTTCGATCAGATGCTGTTCCTCTGCCAGCGTCACACATTCCCGCAACACCAACGCATGAGCCACGCCGAATCTGGATGCAAAGCTGCGGCTGTCCTGACACAGCCCGGTATACGCTGCCGCCAAAATCCCCGCTGCCAAAGGGCTGAGCGCCGGCGCATCCTGTGCAAGCAAGCCCGAGATGATGTGCATCAGCGCCTTATCCATCGTCACTGCGCCCGCAACCTGAACTGGACCATCACGGATTTCGACGCAGGGGTGAAGCTTTTGTCCCCAAAATTCTGGTGCGGCACCAAGACGTTCAGTTCCGGATAGTACCCAGCAACGCATCCGCGCGGAATATCATATGGCACCAGTCGAAAGTCTCCGGCCAGTCGCTCAACACCATCATCATGACTGCCGATGACATCCACCCGGTCGCCTACATCCGCGCCAATCAAGGCAATATCGGCAGGGTGCATAAAAATGACCTGACGCTCGCCATACACACCACGATAGCGGTCATCCATGCCGTAAACGGTGGTGTTGTACTGATCGTGCGACCGGAAGGTTTGCAGCACAAAGGTCTGATCATCGTCACGGGCCCGCTGCCACTCGGTCTGGTGCGGCAGATCGGCATCCGAGAAGTTGGCCCGTCCGGTGGGCGTTCTCCAGTCTCGCACGGCGGCGCTGTTGTACAGGTGAAATCCCCGTGGTTTGCGCACGGCTTCGTTGTAAGCGCCAAACGCCGGCAGAACCCGCGCAATCAGGTCTCGGATCTTGTCGTTGTCGTCACTCAGAGCGTCCCAGTCCACCACGTCGCTGCCAATGGTGGCTTTGGCAATGCCGGCGATGATGCCCACCTCGGATTTCAACATTTTGGACGCGGGCAGGTTGATGCCGCCCGACCCGTGCACCATTGACATCGAATCCTCGACAGTCACGATCTGGCGCACACCATTCGAGTTCCGGTCGATTTCCGTGCGACCCAGACAAGGCAGGATGAAAGACCGTTTCCCGGTCAGCAGGTGACCGTGGTTCAGTTTGGTGGCCACATTCACGGTCAGGTCCAGCTTGCCAAGCGCCTGTGCGATCAGATGGCTGTCGGGGGTGGCGCGGGCAAAGTTGCCGCCCAGTCCAACAAACGCTTTGGCCTGGCCGTTCAGCATCGCTCCGATCGCGTGCAGCACATTATGGCCGGGATCGCGCGGCATCGGGACGCCCAATTCATGTTCCATTGCATCCAGCAATGGGGCGGGCGCCTTTTCGTTGATACCGACCGTGCGGTCGCCTTGTACGTTCGAATGTCCGCGCACCGGGCACAGGCCCGCGCCGGGCCGTCCGATATTGCCGCGCAGGAACATGAAGTTGGCGATTTCACGGATCGTCTGTACCGAATGCCTGTGCTGTGTCACCCCCATCGCCCAGGTGGTGATGACCTTGTTTGCCGATAGGTAGATGCGGGCGGTCTCGGCAATCTGGTTGCGGGTCAGGCCGGACTGCTCCTCGATCTGGTTCCACCGGGTGTTTTCAACCAACCTGCGGTAAACATCGAATCCGTGTGTGTGCCGGGAAATGAACTCATGGTCCAGAACCGAGGTACCAGCGCCGGCCTGGGCCGCGTCATCGGCGGCAAAGACCACCTTGGCCATACCTCTGAAAATCGCCATGTCCCCACCCAGACGCGGACGGAAATAGTCGGTCGAGGTCGCCTCGGACCCGCCACGGATCATCTCCAGCTTGTTTTGTGGATCGGCAAACCGGTGCAGACCTTTTTCCTTGAGCGTATTGAACACAACAACCCGTGCTCCGCGCCGGGTCGCCTTGCGCAGATCGGCCAGCATCCGCGGATGGTTTGTGCCGGGGTTCTGGCCAACCACAAAGATTGCATCCGCCTGTTCAAAATCTTCCAGCTGAACAGTGCCCTTGCCAATTCCAATGGCATCGTTCAGGGCCACACCGCTGGCCTCGTGGCACATGTTGGAACAATCGGGAAAGTTGTTGGTGCCATACAGGCGCACAAACATCTGGTACAGGAACGCCGCCTCGTTGCTGGCGCGGCCCGAGGTGTAGAATTCAGCCCTGTTCGGATCGTCCAGCGCGTTCAGGGCCGCGCCAATTTCGGCAAAGGCGGTATCCCACGCAATTTGTTCATAAGTGTCGGTTTCCGGATTGTAGCGCACCGGATGTGTCAGTCGGCCCTGATGTTCCAGATCATAATCGCCCCAGCCACGCAGTTCGGACACAGTGTGTTTGGCGAAAAACTCGGGGGTCACACGGGCCTTGGTGGCCTCCCACGCCACAGCTTTGACCCCGTTTTCACAGAACTCGAAGGACGAGCCATGTTCAGGATCGCCCCAGGCACATCCCGGACAGTCAAACCCGTCCGGCTGATTGGCCTTCAACATCGTTTTGGCACCGGACAACGGCTTGCCGCTGCCCATTAACTGGCGTCCCACGCTTTTGAGTGCGCCCCAGCCACCGGCCGCGTTCGAGCTTTTGCCGATCCGGTTCTTTTTTGCCATGCCGATCCCGTTCATTCGCGCCAACAGCACTCCGCACGCCATTTGTCACGGCGCACCATATAAGGTCTTGATTTTACTGTGACTGATTACAAGCTGCTGACAGTGGAGCCCTTTTGTCCGTGGCTCTGGGTTCA
>JBCCIK010000047.1:0-23816 GCA_039028255.1 Pseudomonadota bacterium
CGGCCCGGATCAGGCGGCGATTGAACAGACCTTCGTAAACAAGGACGGGGCTGGCACGCTAAAGCTGGGTCAGGCGCGGGGTGTGGCGTTGCTGACGCTGGCACAGGCGGGATTGCCTGTGGGCGAGTATGCCCCAAACCGGGTCAAGAAAACGGTTGTGGGTGTCGGACACGCCGAAAAGGAACAGATTTTGCACATGGTCAAACTGCAATTGCCCGGATGTGCCCCCAAAGGCGCGGATGCGGCAGATGCGCTGGCGATTGCCATTTGTCATGCCTATTACGGGAAATCGCAGCAAATCCAGATGAAAGAGGTTCGGGCATGATCGGAAAGCTGGCGGGTCGGCTGGAATACAGGGCGGCGGATCATGTGCTGATCGATGTGCGGGGCGTTGGCTATATCGTGTATTGCTCGGACCGGACCATGGCGGCGTTGCCCGGTGTTGGCGAGGCGGTATCGGTTTATACGGATATGGTGGTGCGCGAAGATCTGATGCAGCTTTACGGCTTTCTGTCGCTGATCGAGAAGGAATGGCATCGGCTCCTCTGCTCGGTTCAGGGTGTTGGGGCCAAGGTTTCGCTGGCCATCCTAAGCGCGCTTGGTCCTGACGGCGTAAGCCGGGCCATTGCGCTGGGCGACTGGGCTTCGGTAAAGGCAGCCAAGGGGGTCGGACCCAAGACCGCGCAGCGTATCGTGCTGGACCTGAAAGATAAGGCACCGGGCGTGATGGCAATGGGCGGCACTGTGACCCAGGCTTTGGACGGACCCGAGCCGGACGTTGTGGAACTCAGTGAGCCGGCCCCTGCTGCGCGGCGCGCGGTCAAACCTGCGTCGGGCGCTGCGGCGGCGTCGGCTGGTGCACTTTCGGCGCTGGGCAATCTGGGATACGGGCCGTCGGACGCTGCGTCCGCCGTGGCAGAGGCCGCTGCCAGTCAGCCGGAGGCGGGCGAGGCGGAATTGATCCGGGCTGCATTGAAATTGCTGGCTCCCAAAGGGTAAATGAATGGTAGATGCTGATCCCACCTTGCGTCCCGAACCGTTGCCCGAGGATGCGGACCGCGCCTTGCGGCCACAAGGGCTGGATGAATTCATCGGTCAGGCGGACGCACGAGCAAACCTGCGTATCTTTATTCAATCTGCCCGCAAGCGGGGCGAGGCGATGGATCATACGCTGTTTCATGGTCCTCCGGGGCTTGGGAAAACCACCCTGGCGCAGATCATGGCGCGAGAGCTTGGGGTGAATTTTCGCATGACGTCAGGGCCTGTTCTGGCCAAGGCGGGCGATCTGGCTGCGATCCTGACCAATCTGGAAACGCGGGATGTGTTGTTCATTGATGAAATCCACCGACTGAACCCGGCGGTCGAAGAAGTTCTGTACCCAGCCATGGAGGATTTCGAGTTGGATCTGGTGATTGGTGAAGGGCCGGCGGCGCGGACGGTTCGGATCGAATTGCAACCCTTTACCCTTGTGGGCGCAACCACGCGGATGGGATTGTTGACCACCCCGTTGCGCGATCGCTTTGGCATTCCGACGCGTTTGCAGTTCTACACCGTCGATGAACTGCATGAGATCGTGACGCGTAATGCGCGGAAACTGGGTGCACCCGCTGATGTTGACGGCGCGCGCGAGATAGCGCGCCGCTCTCGTGGGACGCCCCGGATCGCAGGGCGCTTGCTGCGGCGGGTGGTGGATTTTGCCATCGTGGAAGGTGACGGTCACATCACCCGCGATCTGGCCGACGGTGCATTGACCCGGTTGGGGGTCGATCACCTTGGCCTTGACGGGGCGGATCGGCGGTATCTGAAGCTGATCGCAGAGAATTACGCCGGCGGCCCGGTCGGCATCGAAACACTGTCGGCGGCGTTGTCCGAAAGCCGGGATTCTCTGGAAGAGGTGATTGAACCGTTTCTGTTGCAGCAAGGTCTGATCCAGCGCACACCGCGCGGACGGATGCTGGCGCAGAAGGCGTGGACGCATCTGGGCATGGCCGCACCCAAAGGACAAAGTGATTTGTTTGGTTGATCTGGCAGGTCTGGGATTTTATGCCTCCGGCGGCCGTATTTGGAACAAGAAGAAGGGCTGGGCGTGACACCGGATGACATCAAGGCGCTGTTCACGCGCGAAAGCGGCGCGTTCCTGTTCGCGCGATGGGGACGTCCCATTGTGCCAATCGTCTTTGGGGTCGAGGACGCAACACTTGCAACCGTGAAAGGCGCGTTTGAGGCGGTTGTTACTCTGGCCGGACACAAGATGGCAGAAACGGACCCGGAACTGGGCGCCAATTGCATGGTGTTTTTTTTCCGCGATTGGCGCGAGTTGCCGGAGGTGCCCGATCTGGATCGTTTAATCCCGGATTTGGCGGCCTTGGTCGATCGTTTGATTGCTGCGGATGCCAATCAGTACCGCATATTCCGATTTGAAGAAGATGGCTCGATCCGCGCGGCCTTTGTCTTTTTGCGGATGGATGAAGATCTGTCCAAGGTGTCTGCGGAAACGCTGGCGCTCAGCCAGGTGGTGCAGACGATACTGTTATGGTCCGATCTTGCGTTTCGGACTCGGTCGCCGCTGGCTGTTGCAGGCGGAACAACGATCCTGCGTCCTGATATTGCCGGCCTGATCAGGGCGGCCTACGATCCGGTACTGCCGGGTGCCGCCCAGGATCCGGCGCACGCGCTGCGCCTTTTTGCTAGGCTGGAGATACCGCAATGACGCATGCCTTTCCGGTTCGCGTGTTTTATGAGGATACCGACATGGGCGGTGTCGTCTATCATGCCAATTACCTGCGATATATCGAGCGCGCGCGCTCGGACTGGGTGCGCAGTCTGGGCAATGATCAAAATGCGATGCGCGATGCCGGGATCATTTGGGTTGTGCGTCGGGTGGATGCCGAATACCTGCTGCCCGCCCGGTTCGATGATGCGCTGGTTGTTGAAACCGAGGCGACCGACATCTCGGGTGTGCGCCTGACCATGGCACAGCTGATCCGAAGAGAAGAAAGCGTGATCTTTCGCGCGTCTGTCACTGCTGTTTGCATCAACAGCAGCGGCAAGCCTGTGCGCCTTCCGGCAGAGATTCGCGCATTGATGTAACAATTTGCCGGGGCCGGGTGGTTCTGTTGGCTTTTCAGCATCAACTGCGATAGCGTTTGGCAAAACAAGGCCAAACGAACGGCCGTCAGGCAAAACAAAGAGCAGGTTTATGGAAGCTGAAACGCTGGCGCTTGCGCAGGAGATCGACTTCTCCATGTGGGGGCTGTACGCCCGCGCGACATTCATCGTGAAACTGGTCATGCTGATGCTGATCGGAGCATCGATCTGGTCCTGGGGCATCATCATTCAGAAACTCATAAACTATCGCGCCGCGCGCCGCGAAGCACAGGTTTTTGATGAAAGCTTCTGGTCGGGCAATCCGTTGGATGAGTTGTTCGAGCAGATCGGAGCACAGCCTGACGGCAGTTCCGAAAAGATCTTTGCCGCAGGGATGATCGAATGGCGACGTTCGCACCGTACCGATGGTGGCCTGATCGCCGGGGCAACGGCGCGGATTGACCGATCAATGGATGTGGCCATCGCGAAAGAGGCCGAAATTTTGCAAAAGGGCCTGCCGATTTTGGCCACCGTCGGTTCGACAGCGCCGTTTATTGGCCTGTTCGGTACTGTTTGGGGCATCATGAATGCTTTTATCGAGATTGCCGAACAGCAGAACACCAACCTTGCCGTTGTGGCGCCTGGAATTGCCGAAGCTTTGTTGGCCACCGGTCTGGGTTTGCTGGCTGCGATTCCCGCGGTGATCTTCTACAATAAACTCAGCGCGGACAGTGATCGGATTGTCGGCGGATACGAGGCATTTGCCGACGAATTCGCCACCATCCTGTCGCGCCAGTTGGATAGCTGACGATGGGCGCGGCGGTTCAGCAATCTTCGGGTGGCAACGGGCGCAGGCGCGGGCGGCGGCGCGGTCGTGCGCAGCCGATGGCCGAAATCAATGTAACGCCATTTGTGGATGTGATGCTGGTGTTGCTGATCATTTTCATGGTGGCCGCACCTTTGTTGACAGTGGGTGTTCCGGTCGATCTGCCAAAGACGGCTGCAAGCGCGCTGCCCGGAGACAACGAAGAGCCTCTGACGGTTACGCTGACGGCCGACGGGCGCGTGCAGATACAAACCACGGATGTGGGTCGCGAGGATTTGATCGGAAAGCTGCGGGCCATCGCGGCCGAGCGCAGCAGCGACCGGGTATTTTTGCGTGCGGACGGTGCCATCCCTTACGCACAGGTGATGCAGGTCATGGGCGCGCTGAATGCCGGCGGATTTTCCAATGTGGGCCTTGTGACCGATACGGGCGGTCCAACGCTGGACGATGGGTAAAGGTGAGGTCGCGCGGTGGATACCGGCACCAAAATCTCGGCAATAGCGCATGTCAGTCTGATTGGCTGGGCTTTGGTTGGTGGGACCTTTCGGTCCGAACCTTTGCCAATGACAGTTCAGGATGTCTCGGTTGTGACAGAGCAGCAGTTTGCGGCGATGACGGCGCAGACGGATGCGCCGACAGTTGCGCCAACACCCGGCGCGCCGGAACAACCGGACGCGCCCGATATCGAAGCCAACGCGCCGCAAGCAACAGAAGAAGAGCAAGTGCGCCCCGAGCCGGTTACACCGGTTGAGCCCCAACCCGAACCAGAGCCGGAAACGGTGACACCCCCTCCTGAACCCGACGTTCCGGAAGAGACGCCGGAACTGATCGAGCCGGAAACAGATGTTGCCGCGCTGCCTGTACCGCCGGGTCCCGAGGCGCAACCTGCGCCGTCCGACCGTATCGCGCCCGAAGCAATTGCCCCGCCACCGCCCGAAGCAAAACCGGATGATGTGGAAACGCCACCGGTCTCTCTGGACGAGGGGGCCGAAACCCAGCAGGACCAGCAGGATCAGACAGCCCCCGAAGAAGCCGCGCCCGAGATCGTGACCGAGGCCGAGGAGAGTGACGACCCGTCGCCGCTGACGTCCCCCCGTCCGCGCGTGCGTCCAAACCGGCCAAGCCCGCCGTCCGAGCCCGAGGTGGCGGAAACGCCCCAAGCCGAACCGCAGGCTCCGGCGCAAACGGACGATGCGGCGATCAACGACGCGTTGACCGAGGCGCTGGGCGGTGGCACCGAACCATCCGGACCACCGCTGACCAGTGGCGAAAAGGATGCCATGCGTCTGGCCGTTTCGCAGTGCTGGAACGTGGGATCATTGTCGACGGATGCGTTGAATGTCGTTGTCGTTGTCGGCTTCTCGCTGAACCGTGATGGCACTGTTGTGGGCGGGTCGCTGCGGATGCTTGAAAGTTCCGGTGGTGCGGGCGGTGCCACAAATCAGGCATACGAGGCCGCCAGACGAGCGATATTGCGCTGTGGTTCGAAAGGTTACGATCTGCCTGCTGACAAATATGCGCAGTGGCAGGATATTGAGATTACATTCAATCCCGAGAGGATGCGGATCAAATGATGAAACTTCTGACCAGCCTCTTTGTCGGCCTGACCCTGTTGTCGGCGCCGGTTTATGCCCAGAATCAACCACTGCGCCTGGAACTGGATCAAGGGATCATCGAACCCTTGCCCTTTGCCGTGCCGAATTTCATTCCGGACGGGCCAGCCGCGGCACAATATGCCAATGACATCTCGCGTGTCGTTGCTGCGGACCTGACTGGTACGGGGTTGTTTCGCGAAATCTCATCAGACGCCTTCATCAGCCGGGTCAGCAGTTTCGATGCGCCGGTACAGTTTGCGGACTGGAAAGCGATCAACGCCGAAGCTTTGGTGACGGGCGCAGTCAACGTTTCGGGGAAACGTTTGACGGTGCGTTTCAGAGTCTGGGATGTGTTTTCAGGTCAGGAGCTTGGCAACGGTCTTCAGTTTGCCGGTACAACGGACGGATGGCGGCGCATGGCGCACAAGGTAGCCGATCAGGTTTATAGCCGGGTAACCGGCGAAGGTGGGTATTTCGACAGCCGCGTGGCATTTGTCTCGGAAAGCGGGCCCAAGGATCAGCGACTGAAACGCCTTGCCATTATGGATTATGATGGCGCGAATGTGCAGTACCTGACTGACAGTGCAGCGATTGTTCTGGCGCCGCGGTTTTCGCCCAACGGAGACCAGTTGTTGTATACAAGTTACGAAACCGGCGCGCCGCGTATCTACATTCTGGATGTGGGGCGCGTGCAGCGGCGCGAGTTAAAGACACAAGACGGAACGATGAGCTTTTCGCCGCGTTTTTCGCCGGATGGGCGGTCAATTGTCTATTCGCTGATCCAGGGGGGCAACACGAATCTTTGGAAAATGGATCTGGCCTCGGGTCAAAGCAGCCGGCTGACCAATACGCCCGCCATCGAAACCGCGCCAAGCTATGCCCCGGACGGCAGCCGGATCGTGTTTGAAAGCGACCGTTCAGGCACACCACAACTATATGTCATGCCGGCAGGTGGCGGCGAGGCGACACGGATCAGCTTTGGTCAGGGGCGATACGGCACCCCGGTCTGGTCGCCGCGTGGGGATCTGATCGCCTTCACCAAGCAGAACAAGGGCCGCTTCCATATTGGCGTTATGCGCACCGATGGCAGTGAGGAACGTCTTTTGACATCATCGTTTCTGGACGAAGGCCCAACCTGGTCGCCCAATGGGCGCGTGATCATGTTCACCCGCGAAACTCAGGGCGCCAGCGGTCGGGCCACGCTGTATTCCGTCGATATCTCAGGCCGAAACCTGCGGCCCGTGCGCACGCCGGACGGGGGCAGCGATCCATCATGGGGGCCATTGCAGAATTGATCGCTGAAACCCGGCGGTAAAGTTCACAAGAAACTGTCGCTATGATAGACAGGCGGCAATAAACAAAACACGAGGCACTTGAAATGAACGTATTGGGCAAATTCCTTGCACTGGGCGCGCTATGTGCGATTGCGGCGTGTACCAGTAACGATCCTTCGGCTTTGGGCGGCGGGGGTGCGGGCGGCAGTGGCGCGCTTGTGCCGGGTTCGCCAAGTGATCCGCGCTCGCCTGCGTATTTCCAGCAGACGGTCGGAGACCGCGTGCTGTTTGCGGTCGATCAGTCCACGCTGACGCCGCAGGCACAGACCGTCCTTCAGGGGCAGGCTGACTGGCTGATGGCCAACCCGGATTTTGTGGCCACGATCGAAGGTCACGCGGATGAACAAGGCACACGCGAATACAACCTTGCACTGGGCGCACGCCGGGCCAACGCCGCGCGCGAGTACCTGATTTCACGCGGTGTTGCGGGCAACCGCCTGACAACAGTTAGCTATGGAAAAGAGCGCCCGATCGAGATTTGCAGCACCGAGGAATGCTATTCCAAAAACCGCCGCGCGGTGACGGTGCTGACCGGTTCAACCTTGGGGTAAGACGATGAGACTTGCAGGATGGGTTTTGGCCGCGGTTGTTGCAACGGCGGGCGTGGCGCAAGCGCAGGACCAGCAGACACTGGCGGATATCCGGCAGGAACTGACGGTGCTGCATGTCGAGATACAGCGCCTGAAGCGCGAGTTCTCGACCACCGGCTCACCCGCGCCGAACCTGTCCGGCAGTTCAGTCCTTGAGCGCGTCGATGCGATTGAGGCCGAATTGCAGCGTCTGACCCGTCAGACCGAACAGTTGAACCAGCGGGTGCAGAATATCGTGACCGATGGGACCAACCGCATCGGTGACCTTGAATTCCGGCTTGTGGAATTAGAGGGGGGCGATCTTTCAGCGCTGGATGGAACGTCAACCTTGGGCGGAGAAGATCAGACCGCAACAGCCGTCGTCGCCGCTCCGACCACGCCGTCGCCTGCGGATCAGGGCGAACTGGCTGTGGGAGAACGTGCCGACTTTGACGCGGCCTCTCAGGCTTTGACGGATGGGGATTTTCAGACCGCGGCCACGATGTTCGCTCAGTTCGACACATCCTATCCTGGCAGCCCCCTGGCGCCCGAAGCGCATCTGAAACGCGGGCAGGCGTTGGAAGGTCTGGGCGACACCCGAGAGGCGGCGCGGGCGTTTCTGGCCAGCTTTACGGGTGATTCCGAAGGTGCGTTTGCGCCCGAGGCTTTGTACCAGTTAGGCACGGCGCTGGGCCGTCTGGGACAGACAGATCAGGCCTGCATTACTTTGGGCGAGGTAGGGGTGCGGTTTCCGTCCTCCGTTTCGGCCTCGGACGCTACGCAGGAAATGGCGTCATTGGGGTGTTCTTGAACCGGAACGCTGCGCATCTGATACCTGCGATTCGTGCCCGGTTGCCCGAAACACTGCCGGGCAGGATGGGCATCGCTGTATCGGGCGGTGGTGACTCGGTCGCTTTGATGCATCTTTTGCACGACATTGCCCGGACCGAAGGCGTGACTTTGCGCATTGCGACAGTTGATCACGGGTTGCGCCCCGAAGCGGCACGCGAGGCTGAAATGGTTGGCGCGCATGCAACACAACTGGGCCTGGGACATGACATCCTGCGTTGGAGCGGATGGAACGGATCAGGCAATTTGCAGGATCAGGCGCGCAATGCACGCTATGGACTGCTGACAGACTGGGCGCGTTCCAACGGTATCCCTGCAATCTGTCTGGGTCACACGGCGGACGACCAGGCCGAAACTGTTCTGATGCGTCTGGGTCGATCGGCAGGTGTCACGGGGCTGTCCGCCATGTCCCCATCAAGGATGCGAAATCAGATTCTGATCCTACGCCCTATGCTGGGCGTTGGACGTCAAAGCCTGCGCGATTATCTTTCAGAAATCGGCGCTGACTGGGTCGAAGATCCGTCGAATCAGGATAACCGGTATGGCCGGATCAAGGCGCGAGCGGCGCTTGCACATCTTGAACCACTGGGAATCTCTGCTGACTCTTTGTCGCGCGTGGCGGAAAATCTTGCACAAGCGCGTGAGGCTTTGGCGCAATATGCGCAGGATTCCGCCCGAAAAGTCGCCCATGTCGCTGACGGAGATGTCTGTGTCGATCTGGACGGGGTTGCAGGCTTGCCAGACGAAATCCGTCGCCGTCTGCTGGTGGGCATTGTTGCCTGGTTGTCAGGGCCGGGTTACCCGCCGCGACAATCTGCGATCAATCAGGTTGTGACTGCTTTGTTCAACGCAAAATCCACGTCAATTGGCGGATGTCTGGTCCTGCCGGACGGCGATAAAGCTTGGATTTGCAGGGAGTTCAATGCGGTTGCGCAGATTCGGGCGGCAACCGGTGCCTGTTGGGACAGGCGCTGGATTCTGTCCGGTCCGGGTACGGGTACCGCCGAAGTTCGCGCACTGGGCGAACGCGGCCTGTTGTCGCTGCCGGATTGGCGCGTATCGGGCCGCCCACGACTGGCTTTGCAGGCTTCTCCGGCTGTCTGGAAGGGCGATGATCTGCTTGCAGCGCCTTTGGCAGGGTATCCAAATGGATGGCGCGCGGAACTCGCGCCGGATTGGCCCGAGTTTTACGCATCGTTTTTATCGCATTGAACCTGCCACAATCCTCTCTATTTTAAGAGACAACACGGCAGAACCCCTGCTGCCGATATCTTTTGGGAGATTTTCCTTGGGCAACGCGCGCAACATCGCCTTCTGGGTCGTTTTGTTTTTACTGATCCTTGCACTGTTCAATCTGTTCAGCGGACCGGGCGGCACGCTTCAGAACAACGAAAGAACCTATTCCGACTTTGTCAGCGCCGTGCAAAACGGCGAAGTCAAAAACGTGACGCTGGATGGCGAACAAATCCGTTACACAACTCAAAGCGGCGGCACCTATGTCACCATCAAGCCGGGCGATGCCGAAGTTACCAAGCTGCTGATCGACGAAAGCATTCCGGTCCGCGCGGAAAAACAGCAACAATCGGGATTTCAGTCTTTCCTGATCACGCTGCTGCCTTTCCTGCTGCTGATCGGTGTCTGGGTCTATTTCATGAACCGGATGCAGGGTGGTGGCAAAGGCGGTGCCATGGGCTTTGGCAAGTCCAAGGCCAAGATGCTGACCGAAAAACATGGTCGGGTGACCTTTGACGACGTGGCCGGCATCGACGAAGCCAAGGAAGAGCTGGAAGAGATCGTGGAATTCCTGCGCAACCCGCAGAAATTCAGCCGCCTTGGCGGCAAGATCCCTAAGGGCGCGCTGTTGGTTGGTCCTCAGGGAACCGGTAAAACCCTGCTGGCCCGCGCGATTGCGGGTGAGGCGGGTGTGCCGTTCTTCACCATTTCGGGTTCGGATTTTGTTGAGATGTTTGTGGGTGTGGGTGCATCCCGTGTGCGCGACATGTTCGAACAGGCCAAGAAGAACGCACCCTGTATTGTGTTCATCGATGAGATTGACGCTGTAGGTCGCCATCGTGGTGCCGGTTACGGCGGCGGTAACGATGAACGCGAACAGACGCTCAACCAGTTGCTGGTCGAAATGGACGGGTTCGAGGCCAACGAGGGCGTGATCATTCTGGCCGCGACCAACCGTAAGGACGTTCTGGACCCGGCGTTGCTGCGTCCCGGCCGGTTCGACCGCAACGTGACCGTCGGCAACCCCGACATTAAAGGCCGCGAGAAGATTCTTGGCGTGCACGCGCGCAAGACACCGCTTGGCCCCGATGTTGACCTGCGCATCATCGCGCGCGGAACGCCGGGCTTTTCGGGGGCTGATCTGGCGAACCTTGTGAACGAGGCCGCGTTGATGGCAGCCCGCGTCGGTCGCCGCTTTGTCACTATGGAAGACTTTGAAAACGCCAAGGACAAGGTCATGATGGGGGCCGAACGCCGGTCCATGGTTCTGACCCAGGATCAAAAGGAAAAGACCGCTTATCACGAAGCGGGCCATGCCGTTGTGGGTCTGGAATTGCCACTGTGCGATCCGGTCTACAAGGCGACGATCATTCCGCGCGGTGGTGCTTTGGGCATGGTGGTCTCCCTGCCTGAGATGGATCGCCTCAACTATCACCGTGATGAGTGCGAGCAGAAGCTGGCCATGACCATGGCCGGTAAAGCCGCCGAGGTGATCAAATACGGCGAAGATCACGTGTCAAACGGCCCCGCTGGCGACATCATGCAGGCCAGCCAGTTGGCGCGCGCCATGGTGATGCGCTGGGGCATGTCAGACAAGGTCGGCAACATCGACTATGCCGAAGCGCATGAAGGATATCAGGGCAACACCGCCGGTTTCTCGGTCTCTGCACATACCAAAGAGCTGATCGAGGAAGAGGTCAAACGCCTGATCCAGCAGGGGTATGAGCGGGCGCACAAGATACTGACGGACAAGAATGAAGAATGGGAACGTCTGGCCCAGGGCCTGCTGGAATACGAGACGCTGACCGGTGATGAGATTAAGCGGGTCATGAATGGTGAATCGCCCGGCGAAGGCGACGATGAAGGGGACAAGCCGGACGAGGGCAGCGCACCCAGCGTCACGGCCATTCCCAAGACCAAGGCCAAGAAATCGCCGCCGGACGGCGGGATGGAGCCGGAACCCACTGCATAAGAACAAGACCCGGGCCGCGTCCCGGGTCTTTTTTCTGTCATTCAGATCGCCTCATGCCAATATGCAGGCGCGTGTGTCATGGATGAGGGTGCAAACATGCCTGTTATGCGAGAAACCGATTACAGTGGCGAGGTCGTCTGGTTGGGCCATGTGCCCGCCCATTCATCTTTGCGGGCGCAACCTGTCAACGCGCTAAAGCTGGAGTTTTCAGGTGACGCAGATGCGCGCCATGAAGGCGTCAATCGCGCGTCATGTGTTCGGGTCAAGAACCTGTACCCCGAGGGCACAGAAATCCGAAACGTCCGGCAGCTGTCGGTTCTGTCGGCCGAGGAACTGGACGCGATTGCATCCCGGATGGGGCTTGATCAGCTGAATCCGGCTTTTCTGGGTGCATCCATCGTCATACGCGGCATCCCCGACTTTACACATCTTCCTCCGTCTTCTCGCCTGCAATCGGCACACGGCTTGACGATTACGGTCGACATGGAAAACCGCCCATGTGTTCTGCCCGGACGTGAAATAGAGGCAGATGAGCCTGGTTACGGCGCAGCATTCAAACCGGCGGCCGAAGGGCATCGCGGTGTGACGGCCTGGGTCGAACGGCCCGGTACCCTGACCGTCGGCGACACCATGAAACTGTTTGTCCCGGATCAAAGGAATTGGGCACCTTAAGTCACACAGGTGTCCCATATGAAACCTGACAATCAGGTTAAAGACGTTTCGCGGCATGAATATGTCGGAATCCACGGTCATCACTTCTGTACACAAAGGTATGGATTGCGCAGCGCCGACGTTTGCGTCAGCTATGCATGGCATTCAACTAGGAACCCTGCCCCATGAGTTACAAATCCGATATCGAAATTGCCCGTGAGGCGACCAAAAAACCGATCCAGGAAATCGGCGCCAGGCTGGGCATCTCCAGCGATGATCTGCTGCCCTATGGACATGACAAGGCAAAGGTCAGCCAGGACTTCATCAACTCGGTGCAGGACCGCGAAGACGGTAAACTGATTTTGGTCACCGCGATCAACCCGACCCCGGCGGGTGAGGGCAAGACGACCACCACCGTTGGTTTGGGCGACGGTCTGAACGCCATCGGCAAAAACGCGATGATCTGCATCCGCGAAGCCTCTCTTGGCCCGAACTTTGGCATGAAAGGTGGCGCTGCGGGTGGCGGCTATGCGCAGGTTGTTCCGATGGAGGAAATGAACCTGCACTTCACCGGTGATTTCCACGCGATCACCTCGGCGCACTCGCTGCTGTCCGCCATGATCGACAACCACATCTACTGGGGCAACGAAGCTGAAATCGACGTCCGCCGCGTTGCGTGGCGTCGTGTGGTCGACATGAACGACCGCGCCTTGCGTCAGATCACTGCGTCTTTGGGCGGCGTGTCGAACGGTTTCCCGCGTGAAGCTGGGTTTGACATTACCGTTGCATCCGAAGTTATGGCCATCCTGTGCCTGGCAAACGACCTGAAAGATCTTGAGAAACGTCTGGGTGACATCATTGTTGCCTATCGCCGCGACAGATCGCCGGTCTACTGCCGCGATATCAAGGCCGAAGGTGCAATGACCGTCTTGCTGAAAGACGCGATGCAGCCGAACCTGGTGCAGACCTTGGAAAACAACCCGGCCTTTGTTCATGGTGGTCCGTTCGCAAACATCGCACACGGTTGTAACTCGGTCATCGCGACCAAGACAGCATTGAAAGTGGCTGATTACGTTGTCACCGAAGCTGGCTTTGGTGCCGATCTGGGCGCTGAAAAGTTCATGAACATCAAATGCCGCAAGGCGGGGATTGCGCCGTCTGCCGTGGTATTGGTTGCCACCGTGCGCGCGATGAAAATGAACGGCGGCGTGGCCAAGGCTGATCTGGGTGCAGAAAATGTCGATGCGGTTCACTCGGGCTGTGCCAACCTGGGTCGGCACATCGAGAACGTCAAATCCTTTGGCGTGCCGGTTGTGGTTGCGATCAACCACTTTGTCACCGACACCGATGACGAAGTGCAGGCGGTCAAGGATTACTGTGCCGAGCACGGTGTCGAAGCGATTCTGTCTCGCCATTGGGAACTGGGGTCGGACGGCTCTGCCCCGTTGGCCGAAAAGGTGGTCGAAATCGTCGAAAACGGCGCCGCGAACTTTTCGCCGATCTACCCTGACGACATGCCGCTGTTCGAAAAAATCGAAACCATCGCCAAGCGCATTTACCGCGCAGACGAGGTTCTGGCCGACAATAAAATCCGCAACCAGCTGCGCGATTGGGAAGACGCAGGATATGGCAATCTGCCGGTCTGCATGGCGAAGACCCAATACTCGTTCTCGACCGATCCGACTTTGCGCGGCGCACCCACCGGGCATTCGGTTCCGGTGCGCGAAGTGCGGCTGAGCGCCGGTGCTGGTTTTATCGTGGTTGTCTGCGGTGAGATCATGACCATGCCCGGTCTGCCGCGCAAACCGGCTGCGGAAACCATATGTCTCAATGACGCAGGTGAGATCGAGGGCTTGTTCTAAGCGCCCGAATGATACATCTCGTGGTCCGGGGATATCCCCGGGCCATGAGGAGACAAGCATGCCCACTCTGATACCGCCGCAGGATTGTAAATCCATGCAAGAGCTGCGGCCTCAGATCGACAAGCTGGACAGCCAATTGATCGACCTATTGGCGATGCGCGCAAGTTACATCGACCGCGCATCCGAGTTGAAACCCGGCGAGGGTCTGCCGGCCCGAATTCCGGACCGTGTCGAGGATGTGGTGCACAGGGTACGCGCCCATGCGGATGAGTTGGGAATGGATCCCGACCTGGCCGAGCGTTTGTGGCGCATATTGATCGATTGGTCTATCGCGCGTGAAGAGCGTGTGCTTGGCCCCGACTGACACCCGCATGAGTTTCGGGTTTGAAGAAAGGAACAAACGGATGGTAGCGCAGGTTATCGACGGTAAGGCGTTTGCCGCAAAAGTGCGCGCACAGGTGGCGGATCAGGTCGCAAAACTGAAAGAGGGGAACGGCATCACACCCGGTCTCGCCGTGGTTCTGGTCGGGGAAGACCCGGCAAGCCAGGTCTATGTTCGGTCCAAGGGCAAGCAGACTGTCGAAGTCGGCATGAATTCCTACGAACACAAGCTGGACGCAGATACCTCGGAACAGGATCTTTTGGCGCTGATCGACAAGCTGAACACCGATCCCGCAGTGCATGGCATTCTGGTTCAGCTGCCGCTGCCGGATCATCTGAACGAAGACCTGGTGATCAACTCGATTGATCCGGTAAAGGATGTGGATGGCTTCCATATTTCGAATGTGGGTTTGCTGGGAACCGGGCAGAAGTCGATGGTGCCTTGTACACCGTTGGGGTGTCTGATGATGCTGCGCGATCACCACGGATCGCTTTCGGGCATGGACGCGGTTGTAATTGGACGTTCGAATATCGTGGGCAAACCGATGGCTCAATTGCTGCTGGGCGACAGCTGTACCGTGACCATTGCGCATAGTCGCACTAAGGATCTGCCGGATGTTGTGCGCCGTGCGGACATCGTTATTGCTGCTGTTGGCCGCCCCGAAATGGTTCCGGGCGACTGGATTAAAGAGGGCGCAACCGTGATTGACGTCGGAATCAACCGGATCGAACGCGACGGCAAGAACAAGCTTGTGGGTGACGTGGATTACGCCAGCGCGGCTGAGCGTGCAGGCGCAATTACACCTGTACCTGGCGGTGTCGGACCGATGACTATTGCGTGTCTGTTGGCGAATACTCTGACAGCGTGTTGCCGGGCCAATGGTCTGGCCGAACCTGAAGGTCTGACTGCCTGATCAGAGGGCCGGATTGGCCTGACCGGCCCGGCCCTTTTGCGATCTGACCCGGATGCAAGACCTTGGGCTGACATTCCGGACGCCATATTCCCCGCCAAAACGGCTCGAAACTCGGGCGCACCATGATACGCGTAGCCCCACAGTAAGTTAACATGTTAAGGCGCTTGCCGACCCGCAGCTTGCCGGGTGTCAGGCAGGTCCTACGAAAGTGGTATGACGTCCAAGCTCAGTGGTATTTGCGCCGTTTGCACAGCCCAGCGATTGGTGGCTGGCGTGGTTTTTATACCGTTGCTCGCCTATGTGTTTCCGCCGTTTCTGGCTCTGGATCTGCCATATGTCCTGTGTTTGGCCTTCTGGGTCGGTGTCATGAGTTTGGCGTTGGTTGCAGTCTGGGGGACCCGCAGGCTTTTGAGCGCAAACACAATTCTGTCACAACCGTTGCCCGGGGACTTTGTGTTTGCCGCATTGATCCTTGTGCTGTTTACCCCGCTGTTGTGGCTGCTGGCGTGGCTGTTGTTCACGCTGGACGGTCACGACGCGCCCGATCTTTTTAATGTGGCCAATTACGCGGTTCTGCTCGCCGCTGGGCTTGTTCTGGTCAGACGGGGCGGGGGGGTATCGTCCGAGCATGCAACGACGCCGCGACTGGCACGTCGCCTGCCGGACACGTTTCGCGGCCGGATTTACCGTCTGACAGTGCGCGACCATAACGTGGATGTGGTTACGTCCGAAGGCGTGTTTACGATCCGCTACCGATTTAAGGATGCAATTGACGACATGGAGCCGATTGCAGGCCACCGCGCGCACCGGTCTCACTGGATAGCTGACGCGGCCGTGTCCGGGGTACAAAGAGTTGACGGCAAGATTTGGCTGCGTCTGGTCAACGGTGATTTGGTTCCGGTAAGCAGAAAATACAAACCCTTGCTGGAACAGGATGGCCTAATCTAACCTGATCGGGGCATAGGGATTTTCTGTGGATGCGGCCCCGTCAATATGGCCAGCGCATCGCGTGCCATCAGATGAGAAACTGCATGATCTGAACTGCGCAGCCCGCCTGTATACGTCCCGTAAGCAGGCAGAATCAGTCGTTTTTCGTCCAGCAAAAATGCCGGGCGGGTTATCGCCCATCCTTTGGCACGCAGCGTGGCCTTGGGATGGTAATGGCCTGATACTTCACACTGTCCATCAGGGTCTGCAATATGTCGAAAGATCAACCCATCACAGGCCCATTCGATCAGATGAGCGCCCCCCAATTCGATCGGTCCGGGGTCGTGATTCCCTTCGATCCAGATCCAGTTTCGCCCGGCCTGCATGGTGGCGATGCGCAGTTTGTCCTGACGGTTCAATGCCTTTGACGCGTCAAGATCATCAAAGCTGTCGCCCAGACACACCATCGTCGTGGCACCGGTTCGGTCCAGATCAGCCGCCATCCGGTCCAGCGTATCGCGACTGTCATAGGGTGGCAGGACTGGCCCACCACGCCGCGCCATCCGCTCGGATTTGCCAAGATGCAGGTCGGACACACACAGCAGCTTTTGGTGTGGCCACCACAGCGCACCGGAAGCCAGCGCAACAAGGCTTTGACCTGCAAATGTAAAATCAAGGCTGTTCATGTTACGTTCTAGGCAGGTTTAGCGTCCTTGTGCAAGATGATTCACAAGTCGGACAAGCCCGCATGCTGTAAAAGCCTGGCACTTTCTTCAGCCAGCAATCGTTCCTCGGCGGCACCTTTGACCGGAATTTTACCCGCCTCAAGAAACAGCGGTGCTGCAAGAGGTGATACGCGGTCAAGCCGCAACAGATCGATACGCTCGCCAATGCGCGCGATCATGTCTTCGATCCGGCCGAAATCAACCAGACCGCGCATCGCCTCTTCCCGCGTAATCTGCAAAAGCAAATGATCCGGGTCGTATTTCAGCAGGGTTTCATACAGGATGTCGGACGAAAATGTCGCCTGCCGGCCACTTTTGCGCTGACCGGCTGTGTTGCGTTCGATCAGACCGGCAATCGTGGCCGAGGCGCGGAACGTGCGTTTCATGACCGCATTGCCCGCCAACCATGTGTCCAGGCCGTGGCGCAGCGCATCCATCTGAAACAGGGGCCGAGGGTCGGTGACGGCGTCCAGCCCCCAGATCAGTGTGGCGTAATCCGTTGCGACAAAGCCCAGAGGGGCCAGGCCGGTTTCCTCCATACGTTTGGTCAGCAGCAATCCAAGTGTTTGTTGGGCGTTGCGCCCGGCAAAACCGTAAACACACAGATGTTCACGCCCGTCATTGGGAAAACTTTCGATCAAAAGCCGATCGCGACGGGGCAAGCGCGACATGTCGCGTTGCAAGGCCAACCATTCGGCGGTGTGCTCAGGCAACTGAGGCCAGTCTGGTTGCGCAAACATGTGCAGAATGCGCGTGCTCAGTTGAGTGGAGGTGGCAAATTTTGTCCCCATGAAAGTTGCGATCTTGGGCTTTTTGTCGGCGCGGCGGCTGACTTCGACTACCATTTCGCGCAGCCCCTCATACCGCACGATCTGACCTCCGATCAGGAACGTATCGCCCGGTGTCAAAGAGGCGGCGAAGGCTTCCTCGACCTCACCCAAAGGTTTGCCGCCCCGATTGCGCTTCAGGCGTACCTTTAGCGTGTCGATATCCTGAATCGTCCCCAGATTCATTCGGATGCGTGACGCGGCCCTTGGGTCGCGCAACCGCCACTGACCGTCAGGTCCTTGCCGCAGTCTTTGCCATCGGTCATAGGCCCGCAAGGCATAACCGCCGGTTGCGCAAAAATCGAGGCAGGCATCAAACTCGGCGCGGCTCAGATCGGTATAAGGACCGGCCGAGATCATCTGTGAAAACAAAGCGTCAGCATTAAAAGGGCCAGCGCAAGCTGCGATTAGAATGTGCTGGCACATCACATCGCGCGGGCCGCGACCACGGGGATCGCCGTCCAGTTCATGTGATCTGGCGGCTTCCAGTGCGGCCACACACTCCACCACTTCAAAGCGATTGGCAGGGACCAGAAGAGCTTTGGAAGGTGCATTATAGCGGTGATTGGCCCGGCCGATCCTTTGCACAAGCCGCTTGACGTTCTTCGGAGCGCCGATCTGAATGACCAGATCCACGTCGCCCCAGTCAATGCCCAGATCCAGACTGCCCGTGCAGACAATGGCGCGCAGCTCGCCACGGACCATCGCGGCTTCGACGCGTTCGCGTTGCTGGCGATCCAGACTGCCGTGGTGAATGCCGATGGGCAGGCCCTCGTCATTGGCCAGCCAGAGATTATGAAAGAAAATCTCGGCTTGTGCACGCGTGTTATGAAAGATCAATGTCGTCTTGTGATGTCGGATTTGCTCCAGCACCGCTGAAATAGCGTAAACGCCGCCGCCGCCGGACCACGGTGGCATCTCGGCCGTTTGCAGCATTGCAATGTCGGGGTCCGGGCCGGGGTCGGCGTGAACAATCCTGCAAGGGTTTGGATGGTGTGACAGAAAATGAGCGATCGCCTCCGGATCTTCGACAGTCGCCGACAGACCAACACGCCGCATGCCGGGGCAAAGCGATTGCAGCCGTGCCAAAGCCAGCATTAACTGATCCCCGCGCTTGCTGTCGGCAAGTGCATGGATTTCATCGACAATGACGCGTTGGACACCTGCAAACATGCGATGGGCGTCCTCATAAGACGTCAAAAGCGCCAGGCTTTCCGGCGTCGTAAGCAAAATATGGGGCGGATCAGCGCGTTGCCGCTTTTTTTGTGTGGCCGAGGTGTCGCCCGTGCGATCTTCGATCCGGATGGGCAAGCCAATCTGTTCGACCGGTGTGCGCAAGTTCCGCTTGATGTCCGCTGCCAGAGCTTTCAAGGGCGACACATAAATCGTGTGCAGACCGATATGAGTACCATCGGCAAGCTCGGCCAGGGACGGCAGAAAACCGGCCATGGTTTTGCCGCCGCCCGTTGGTGCGATCAGCAAAGTGGCCGGTTCGCGCGCGCGGTCGAACAGCTCTTGCTGGTGCGGGTGGATGCACCAGTCTTTGTTTGCGAACCATTCAACGATTGGGGCGGGAATCTGCATCATGCTTGCAGATTACCCGCCCCGTCGAGGTAATGGCACGGCGTTATTTTACGATTTTTTCGTCCTTGACGAACATGTTGGCCCAGGCGCGATCAATCAAATCCGGGCTCATCTGATACGGGATGCCTTCGAATTCGCAGATCGAGATCATCTGGTCGATCAAGAAGATCGGTTGGTAGTTCGCATAGACGTTGTTGATGGTCGGGTATTTGACCTTGAGCAGATGAACCAGCGCTGCCTCATCCAGCGGCATGCCGCGCTTGCGGGCCACCATGGCAAAGATTTTCAGGAAGTTTTCCTGGTTTGGACCATCAATCTTGATCTTGAAAAAGATCCGGCGCAAGGCGGCCTGGTCGAATATTTCGTTCGGGTGGAAGTTGGTTGAGAAGATGACCAGCGTGTCAAACGGGACTTCGAACTTTTCACCCGATTGCAGGCCTAGAATATCCTTGTTTTCTTCCAGCGGAACAATCCACCGGTTGACCAGAGCCTGCGGGGGTTCGGCCTGGCGTCCAAGGTCGTCCACGATAAAGATACCGCCGGTCGATTTCAACTGTAGCGGCGCCTGATAGGTCCGCGCCGTGGGATTGTAGACCAGATCCAGCATGCTGAGAGACAGCTCACCCCCGGTTACCACAGTTGGGCGTTCGCACTTTACATAGCGCGAATCGAACCGTTTGCGCCGACGCAGGCTGTTGGGATCGTCGGCTTCCTGCTCGATTGCCGTATGCACAATCGGGTCATAGACGGTGATCACCTGACCGGCGTATTCGATGGCGTAAGGTACGTAGACATTGTCGCCCAGCGCATCGCGAATACCGTTCGAGATCGAGGATTTGCCATTGCCCGGCGGACCATACATCAGGATCGAGCGTCCGGCGCTGACAGCCGGGCCCAGATGGTCCAGCAAGCTGTCGGGCAGAACCAGGTGCCCCATCGCGCCGACAAGTTGGTCGCGGGTGACCTGAATGCTGCGGATTGATTGGCGTTTGACCTGTTCACGGTAAACATCCAGAGGCACCGGCATTGCACCAAAATACTCTGACTGGCTGAGCGCATCCAGGGCCCGTGCCTTGCCGGCATCGGTCAATTGATAACCCATCTCGTTGCCGCTGTTTGCATTCAGCGTTCCTGTGGCCTCGAGCAGTTTCTGTTCGCGCGCGATGTCGATCAGTTCCTGTGTCACCGAACTGGGAAGGCAGATGGCCTGGGCAACTTCGCTGACTGTGCTTGCGTTTTTGCGAAATACAGTCTTTAGCAAAATGTCCCGCATCATCACCAACGGAAGCTGCATTTCGCCCAGACCCTTTGGGGTAGGGGGGGCCATAACGGAGGAGGTCTGCATATTCATGAGCGGGGCTCGTCTGTCCAGATGTCATGCCAAATGCCCGCAAAAGGGCGGCTTGATCGAAATCTGGCTCAGCTTTGTGGCGGGACCAAGGCGGCGGCAAGGCGCGTAGATGATAGTTTACGATCCGAGAACAATGCCAAATATCAGATACATCGCAAGTGCAGCTGCCAGGGCAAAGCCCATCGGGAACTTTTTGCCGCTGTCCCAGCTTTCCCAGTGGGGCGCAATCGTCCGCAATGACGTGTATTTGGCAATACGGTGGGTCGCTACTGCGCCCAGAATACAGGCCATCAAGATCGCCATGAGAAAGAGGGCATCGCCGAACCAGATGAACGGGGCTGCCGCGGCCATGAACTTGGCGTCCCCGGCCCCCATGGTACCAGCAGCATTCAGGATGATACCGATAACTAAAACCACAAAAAGGTGGAACAGTTGCCAGATGTAAATCGGAAATGCGACCGGGAATGGCCCCAGCTTGCCGCTGACCACGCCGGTTGACCAAGGTGGCAGCACAAACAAGCCAATCACAACAAAAACCAGAGCAAGCGCAATTACGGCATGGTTCTTGATTTTCATTTCACGCATGTCTGTAAACGCAACATACAGACAGATCGGCAGCACAAAGGGTAAAAACCACGCTGCGGCGGCCGCAGGAATCTGCATTGCTCAGGTGTCCTCGAGCGCGCGCAGTGACCGGACGGCTTCGTCGAAATGCTGAGGATGGGTTGCGATGGCTTCACGGAACAGATTTTTGGCTGTTGTGATATCGCCTTGTTTTACCGCGGAAATTCCCATTGTATTCAGCAATTGCGCCCGCTCGACCTGAGTCATGGGGACAACAGGCATGCTGTAATTCCCTTGTGCGGACCGGGCAAGGACCAGATTGTTCTTTGCGGTGAACAAGGTTTTGTCCTGCCGGATTGCATCGGTAAACAGTCTTTCCGCCTCGGCGTATTGTCCGCGGGTCAGTTTGGAATAACCCCAATTGTTCATGACGCCGCCCGGACGTGTGGTCAGCCCAACTGCGGTTTCGTAAAAATGATCTGCCCGCTTCCACTCTTTCCGGGAATCGGCGACCAGCGCTTCCAGACGGTAGCGTTTAAAGGTTTCAAACGTGGGTGGTACTGAATCCAGCGTGGTCTTGGCTTGTGCCCAGTTGCCGTTGCGGACAAGAGCATCAGCATATTCCACGCGATCGGCAGCATTCGCACCGTTCATTCCGATAACGCGTTTCCATGCAGCGGCAGCCTCAGTCGTGCGTTTTGCACGCCCAAGAGATATGGCAAGACCGCGCTGCAAATCGATCCGGTCGGGATTTTTGCTGGCCGCGTTGTGGAAATATGTTACCGCTTCATTCGGGTCGGCGGCATTTAAAAGCACGTCGTTCAGATTGGTTTCGTCTATGACGTTTACTTCCTGAAACGTGCGTTCAACCTTTTCCTCTTCGGTTTCCTTGGCGCAGGCCGAAAGGATCAAACCGCTGATCACGAGTGATGGAATCAAGAATTGTTGGCGCATTTTTGCGTCCTTTACTGCACTTGCCTCGTTTACTGGATTTTGCGTAGCGTAAATTGCCCGTCGCCAAGCTGTTCCAGCGTATATTCTTGTTCTTGTGTTGTATTATTAGCAGGATTTTCCATTTTTGCGAGTGCTAAGCGCAGATTGTCGCGAATTGCGTCACTTTCGCCATTGTCCAGCGCATAGGCTTTTCGAAAAACCTGCACAGCTTCGGGATATTGCTGCGTTTCCATAAGAAGAACACCAAGATTGTTCCATGCAACCGGCCACTCTGTTTCTTCGTCAACGGCGCGGCGCAGCAGGGTTTCTGCCTGCCCCAGTCGCCGCAGTCCCAGGTTGGCGGTTCCAAGCGATGTAAGGATCTGCGGCGTCATACCTTGATCCAGGGCCGCCCGGGTGAATGTATCAAGCGCCAGCTCATACTCTCCTGCGGCCATCAGCCGGTTGCCCACAACAAGGCTGTCCTGTGCCGTTCCTTTTGGATCAATTCCCGGTGCATCAATCCCGTTCGATCCAGTGCCCTCAGTGCACGAGGCCACCATGGCAAAAACCATGATGGCCCGAAACACGTGGCGAAGCCCCACAGGGACACACCAGATTATCGGTTTCATCGGGTTATTGGCCCCCGCTCCCGAAGTTTGAAATCACATTCGCAGACGGGCCAACCAGGATGACCAGCAACGGCGGCACCGTCAGCATCATAGTGACCAAAGTCATCTTTGTAGGCAACTTGTTTGCAGCTTCTTCGGCACGCATGACGCGTTTGTCACGCATCTCACCAGCGTAAACCCGCAAAGCTTCTGCGATGGATGTGCCGAATGTGGCCGATTGGATCATGACCGTAACGAACGAGTTGACGTCCTGCACGCCGCATCTGACACCAAAATCACGCAAGACAGTATCTTTGTCTTTGCCGGCTTTCATCTCATAGGCGACAATCTCGAACTCGCCAGCGATGTCTGGATAAGACGCTTTCATCTCGCTTGCGACACGTACGATGGCCTGATCCAGGGATTGGCCAGCCTCGACACAGACCAGCATCAAGTCCAGCGTGTCGGGAAAGCCTGATGTGATTGCTTCTTTTCGTTCTTCCACGCGCCGGGTGATCCAGTATTTTGGAATAAAATAACCGATCGCGCCAGGCACCAGCACGCGTATCGCCATTTGCTGACCTGTGAATTCTTGTCCATTCGAAAACACGGTAACCAGCAACACACCAATGATGATCCCTGCTATGCCCAGTGCGAACTGCGCAAAGTGAAAGAACCGAACAGAGTCTTTCGAATGATAACCCGCCTGACGCAGTTTTAATTCAACCGCGGAATATTCCTCTTCATTTTTCGGTTCAAGAAAGGTTGCGAACTTCTCAAGCTGCTCGTTTCGGCTGCTGTTACGCAGCTGCTCTTTTTTTGATTTTCGCTCTTTCTTGGGGGCAGTGGTCGACCGTTGCAGCTTTTTCAGCGGGTCTTCCGGTTGGCTCATCATGAGCGATACACTACCCGGCTGGCTCATTGGCTACCTCATTGGGCAAAACATTGGGACCCCGCCGTGTAGGGTGCGCGAACTGTCATGTCGTGCCGCTCACTTGTGCAGCCATTGCTTTCACACTGC
>JBCCIK010000048.1:0-23430 GCA_039028255.1 Pseudomonadota bacterium
CAAGGCGCCGCCACCGCCCAAAGGATTGTATCTGTGGGGCGGTGTCGGGCGCGGCAAGTCGATGTTGATGGATATGTTTGTCGATAGCCTGCAGGACATTCCTGCGAGACGCGTGCATTTTCACGCCTTCATGCAGGAAATCCATGCCGGGATGCACGAGGCACGGCAGGCAGGTGTCGAGGATGCCCTGGCTCCGGTGGCGCAGGCGGTGGTCAAATCCGTGCGGTTGCTGGCCTTTGATGAAATGCAGATCACCGATATCACCGATGCGATGATTGTTGGACGATTGTTTGATCTGCTGCATCAGGGCAGTGTTGTCGTTGTGACAACGTCCAACCGCCACCCTGACGATCTGTACAAAGACGGGCTCAATCGTCAGTTGTTTTTGCCGTTCATCGCCCATATCAAAGAGCAGTTGCAGGTGTGGGAACTGGTTTCACCCATCGATTACCGGCAGAATCGCCTGGAAGGCGCGCCGGTCTATTTCACACCCATAGGTCCCGAGGCACGACAGAGTATTCGCGCTGTCTGGACGGATCTTGCCGGTGGGGCTGCGGATCCTCTGGTGTTGCAGGTCAAAGGGCGTGCGGTGGAATTGCCGGAATTTCGCAACGGGATCGCGCGGGCCTCGTTCTACGATCTGTGTGGGCGGATGCTGGGGCCTGCGGACTATCTGGCGATTGCGGATGCGGTCAAGGTTCTGGTTTTGGAAGACATCCCGCGCCTGTCGCGCAACAATTTCAACGAAGCCAAACGCTTTGTCACATTGATCGACGCTTTGTATGAGGCCAGGGTCCGGCTGATCTGTTCAGCGGCGGCGGAACCAGAGATGCTGTATGTTGAAGGTGAAGGCACGTTCGAGTTTGAACGCACCGCTTCGCGTTTACGTGAAATGCAGGCTGAGGACTGGGGCGCATAGGGGCTCTGCCCCCGCCGCCTGCGGCGGCTCCCCCGGGATATTTTCAGCCAGATGAAGCCCTGCGGGCGGATGATTATCCGTTTTCGCGCAAAACATTGCCCGCAAGGTATAGCGAGCCGCAAATCAGTACACGTGCCTGCGGGTCAGTTGCCACAATTGCATCAAGTGCCGCGGATACGCTGTCGGCGGTTGACGCGGCCAGCCGGACACTGTCGGCAGCGGCGGCGGTCTCGTCAGCGCTGAGAGTCGCAGCCTCGCCCGGAATTGAGACGGCCGTCAGGCTGAGCACCTGCTGTGCCAGCGGCGCCAGATAGCCGGTCACATCCTTGGTGTTCAGCATGCCACAAATCATATGTGTGGGTCGATCCGGCAGTCCGGACAGTACATCGGCCAGAGCCAGACCGGCTGCGGCGTTGTGGCCGCCATCCAGCCAAAGCTCGGCCTGTGGTGCAGAGCGCACCAGAGGGCCAGCTTTCAGGCGCTGCATCCGGGCGGGCCATTCAGCCCTGGTAACGGCAGCTTCGTATGCATCATCGCCAAGGTTCAAGTGCCGCAGGACCGCCAGCGCGGCGCCTGCATTCTGGATCTGATGTGCGCCCAACAGGTTTGGTAACGGAAGGTCCCGCAGGCCCGTTTCATCCTGGTAGATCAGACGGTCGTTTTCCCGGGTCACGTGCCAGTGCTGGCCATGTGCGATCAGCGGTGCCCCAAGGCGCGTGGCCGTCTGTTGGATGACCTGCATCGCTTCGTCGGTTTGCGGGCCTACCACAACCGGCACGCCGCGTTTGATAATACCAGCCTTTTCCGAGGCGATTTTGGCCAGGGTGTTGCCCAGAAACTGTTCATGGTCGATCGAAACAGGGGTAATCACCGTCAGGGCCGGTGTGTCGATTACGTTTGTGGCATCCAAACGGCCGCCCAGTCCGACCTCAAGCAGGGTGTAATCCGCCTGAGCGCGGGCAAAAGCCAGCAGGGCCGCGCATGTTGTGATTTCGAAATAGGTGATCGGCTCGCTTGAATTGGCCGCGTAGCATTCATCCAGCGCGGCGGTCAGCTCTGGTTCTGAAATCAAGGTCCCGGCCAGACGGATACGTTCATGGAAACGGGCCAGGTGAGGTGACGTATACGCGTGGACCGACGCCCCCGCCCCTTCGAGGCCCGCACGGATCATCGCCAGGGTCGAGCCTTTGCCGTTGGTCCCGGCGATATGCACCACGGGCGGCAGGTTGTGGTGCGGGTTGTCCAGGGCCGCCAACAACCGCCAGACACGATCCAGCGTCAGATCAATTATCTTGGGGTGCAGCGCCATCATCCGATCCAGGATGAGGTCTGATGTCTGCGCCGTCATTTTTCGGCCGGTTCCTCGGCAGGCTGATCGGTTGGGGTTTCTTCGGGTTTGGGGGCAGGCAGATCACCTTTGACCGCCGGTGGCTGGTTCAACAGCATACGGGTGATAGTGATCAATTCTTCACGCATGTCGGTGCGCTTGATCACGCGGTCCAGCATGCCGTGATCCAGCAAATATTCAGCCCGCTGGAACCCTTCGGGCAGTTTTTCGCGGATTGTCTGTTCAATCACGCGTGGCCCGGCAAAGCAGATCAGCGCATCTGGTTCCGAAATATGAACGTCACCCAACATCGCATAAGACGCGGTTACCCCGCCCGTGGTGGGGTGGGTCAGAACAACGATATAAGGTAGTTTGGCCTCTTTCAGCATTTCGACCGCAACGGTTGTGCGTGGCATCTGCATCAGGCTCAGGATGCCCTCTTGCATGCGGGCGCCGCCAGCTGCGGAAAACAGGATCAGCGGGCGTTTCAGCTTTACTGCCTCTTGCGCAGCGGCGATGATCGCGTTGCCGACATACATACCCATCGAACCGCCCATGAACGAGAAATCCTGCGCCGCGGCGACAATGGGTGTGCGGCCGATGTCACCGGTGGCAACCAGCATAGCCTCTTTTTCACCGGTTTTCTTCTGGGCCGCCTTCATCCGATCCGGGTATTTCTTCTGATCGCGGAACTGAAGCGGGTCGTCCTTTGGTGCGGGGACGGCAACCTCGGTGAAAATACCACCGTCGAACAGATGCGCGAAACGTTCGCGCGGCGTGATGGCCATATGATGGCCGCATTGGGTGCAAACGTTCTGGTTTTCCGCCAATTCGCGGTGAAACAGCATGGTTCCACACTGCTCGCACTTGTGCCACAGGTTTTCGGGCACCTCGCGACGCGAGAAAATCGAGTTGATCCGGGGGCGGACGTAATTGGTGATCCAGTTCATGTTGGAACCTTGCTGATGCGGCGTTGACGTCAAATAAGACGCAACGGCAGGAAATGCAATCAGCGCCTGATGGCAAGACGCGCAGTCAGCCAGCACACAATCATCACCGCAAATTCCACCAGCAGCCATTGCCGCAACTCGCCAGTGTCGGACATATCGTACGGCAAAAGGAAAAGCGCCAGTCCGCTGAGATTATCCGGCAAGGACACAAACAAGAGCGCGACGGCATTGTTGAATAAATGCAGGGCGATGGCAGGTCCGAGCGTTCCGGATCGCGCGGTCAGATCAGCGGCAAGCAATCCGAACACCCCCGCCCAGACCGCCACCAGAACGGCGTTATCACCGGCAGCATTCGGAGCGTAGTGACCCGCCGCGAACAGAGCTGAGGGCAATCCCATCCAGATCACGGGTGACCGGAATCGCGCTGCCAGAGATTGCTGGATATATCCCCGAAACAGAACCTCTTCGGCGCTGGTCTGAATCAGGACAGCGCAAATTGAAAGAGGCAGCAAAAGCAGCCATTTGATCAGGCTGAGGTTCTGCTCCAGCGGTTCGCCAAAACCATAAGGAGGCAAGGCAGCCAGGATGACACCCAGCACAATCAAGGCGCGCATCACTTTCCAGAACTGAACCAGCCCTTCGCGACGCGGACCCAGCATGGACCGCAATGACCGGTGCTGCATCTGCCGGGCCGCAACAGTGACCCCAATTGTGATAAACGCAAAACTGGACAGCAACACCAGCATGGACAGCGCCGACGTGCCTTCCATGAAATCGCCGGCCAGTTCCGGGCTGACAAAGCCCGCAAGCACCGAGAAGACGCCAATGTTCAACGCGGTGACCAAGACGCCGACTATGACAAGCCCTATCAGCAGCCGCCACAACTCTGGCCGCGCACGCGCGTCATGAACCAGCCGTTCATGGGCAGAATAGGCGGCAGGTTCAACCATTGCCGCCATCCTCCTGCATCTCTGTCAGTTCGGTGATATCCGGGAAAATTTCAGCCGGGTTTTGTGCTGTATTAATTCTGTTGGACAATGTGGTCAGATATCCGGCCACGGTCTGCAACAATTGAACGGCCACTGACGCATCGCTTTCAACCACCGCGCGCAGTTCTTCGGCCCCTATGCGCAGAAACGAGCAATCCTGGGTCGCAACCAGGGTCAATTGCCGGTCGTCGCCGGTCATAATCGACAAGTCGCCAATCAGGCGACCGGGCTCGACAATGGAAACGGTCCGGGTGCCGCCCTGATCATCCGTCCAATCCAACCTGGCCTGCCCGTTGATACACAGATAAGCGGCGTCCGGCGTCTGCCCGCGGGCAAAGATCACCTGCCCGGCCGCAACCTCGTACCATTGGGCCGAGAATGCCAGCAAGCGCAGGTTGCGCGCGTCGATGCCTGCAAACAGTTCGGTGGATGAAAGAATCTCAAGCTTGCGGCTGAGATCGGCCGAGGCCCCTTCCTGATACGTGACCCTGGTGCGTGACACGCCGTCAATGCGACCATCCTTGATCTCGACAAACAGATCATAGGCTTCGGGATGGGCAAAGCTGTCTTCCATAAAAATCATAATCGAATCCGGCAACAGCTCGCGCAGGCGCATGCGGGTACGTAACCGGCTTTCAGAATCGTGGCTGGCCAGCGCCTTGTCCAGAATCAGGATATCCGGACGCTTGATTCCGGCGCGGGAAAATGCGGCGCGTTCCTGAAAGACCGTGGGCAGATTGTTTCCACCCAACCCAGCAGGAAGGTCGTACATGGTCGAAACGGCACGGCGGCGCATGCCGGCTTTGTTGATGGCAGCGGCGACGACATCCTCGATCTCGTCCGCATGCGCCCCCGCCATCAACGAGACCCGGCCAAACAAGGCGTTTTCCATTACGGTCAGGCGCGGAATGTAACTGTCTGGCGACAACGCAACAAACATACCATCCAGCGCACCGCGCAACCGTTCTGCCTGTCCTTTGCGAATACTCAGGATCTTATCCTTGTATTCTTCGGGAAAATCGGGGCCGATCTGTTCCGCTGTTAACAGGAACGGGACCGTCAGCAACAACGAACGTTCCGCTTCGGTAATGCCAGCGTCCCCTTTGGCCTTGCGTCTGTCCTTGATGTCCAGCAGACGGTGATACATGTCCTTGGACATGCCCAGCCGCAGGAACAATGGATGGCCCGCGCCGTCCCGGCCAAACGCCTGATCCAGCGTTTCAATGACGGCGCCAGCCATATTCATGGCATCATCCGCCAGATCATGCGTCAACAGCATGTTCTTGAACCGGCCATCGTCGGCCAGCGCCTGCGGAGTGATGTCCTTGGAAGGTGTCGCAAACAGAAGGTTACCGCCCAACGGGACAGCCGGGTTGAAACGATCTGGATCAAACCGGTAAACATGCCGGTCCAGCCCTGTTTCGCGCAGGCGCTCGGCGACGGTATCGCGCAGCTTGACCACTTCTTGCGCGAGGATCGGATGCAGATTGGGGTCGAATTGAGTGCGCAGCGTCCGGCGCAGCATCAATTCGTCCGTACCCATCGCCTCGACCAGTTGGAACCACCAGTCACGGATATCTTCCACGTCATCCAGCCCCGCCAGCCCCGGATCAATCCAGTCATCCGACAGTGAATCCGGCGGATTGCCCGAGCGAACCGCCTCTATCTGGCGGCGCGTCGGTGCGCGGACCGCATCCGCCTCGTGTTGCGGATGCGGGCGCAGCGGCATCAGCAGGTTGTCGCCAAGTGTTCCGTCAAACAGATACGGGCGCGAATACGCATAGCCGATGCGCGCGGCAATCACGCGTTGATGCAGGTCTTTCAGATTGTGGCCTGCAACAATCACATCACCCTGCACCGGCAGGATTTCGCGGGTCAGAACCTGGGCCAACGCATTGCGTTCAGACGCATGGGCCGATTTGATCGCTACACGCGCACCTTTGGGAATAGTCAGGTCAAGATCTTCCAGAATGGTCTTGCCGTCACCGTCGCGCACCGTCACGTTGCGCAGTTCGATGTCCCCGGCCAGATGCGGGACAGTCTCGGGTTCGCCCACAAACAGATCTTCGGGGACCATGTTGGCGGGTGCAAAACGCTCGGTCACGACCTCCCACCGCAAGGACATGTCCTGAACCTGATTGTAATAGGCCAGCAGCTCTTTCCAGGGGCCGCTCAGATCCTTGTACGCCCCAAGGGCCGCGACCAGAGCCCCAACCGTCACCTCACCCGTGATTGCCAGATACCCGCCCACCGAATAAAACAGAAACGGAGTAATCTGAGTGATCAGGTTGTTCAGAAATTTCATGAAGAATTTCTTGTTGTAGATCTTGAACCGGATCTCGAACAAGGTTCCCAGCCGATGGCTGAACTGCGCCAACCTGTAACGCCAGCCACCATTGGTGCGCAAGTCGCTGATCCCGGCCGCACTTTCACCGATTTCCGAGCTCAGATGCCGGACCTCCTGAATGCGATCCTTGTTCAACAGGTTTATCTGGCGTTGCAGTTTCGGGATCAGCCACGCCTGCAACGGAATCAGCGCGATGCTGGCCAGACCGAACCAGACGCTTTGCATGAACAAAAAGGTCACGATGGTCATCATCTGGCCGAACTGAAACACCGGTTGCGCGATGGCATCACCCATCAGACCGCCCATCGGTTCCGCCTCGGACGTGATCATCGACACCAATTCGCCCTGACTTGTTGTAGCAAAATAGGACTTCGGGAACCGCATCGCGCGCTGGATCAGGGTAAAGCGCAGCCGGCGCAGCATGCGTTCGGCCAGAATACCTTTCATCGTGTTGATGCGCATTTTCATCAGACCGCTGGCAATCACCGTCGCCAGGAACGCGCAACACAGGATCATCAGGTACTGAACTTGCGTCACGGTGATCCCCCAGAAGGTCACGGTTTTTGTCGGTGCACCGATGGCATCGTTGATGATCTGCTTTGGCTGCTCCAGCGAAGCGTAAAGTATCGGGAACGACAGCACCGTCAGCATCAACAAAAACAGCTGTTGTTTTTTCGAATGCTTCCAGATGAAGGTAAACAGAGTGGAGTCCATACCTGGGCCTTGTCTTTACTTGAACGGATGTGCGGCGGTCCTTGGGCGACCCACTCTCAACAAGTGACAGACGGTAAGCATTGGCATTGCGTATTGCAAGAATGCAACGTGGCATTTGCGCAGGATGCCTGGCCAGCGAGGCAGCCGCCTTTCACAATTCGGACAGTCCAGGTCAGAAAACACCATTCCGGGTTTGTCCCCTGCGCTGACTTTGACTAAAGAGGTGCAACTCGGGACGATGGGCTTATGGGCAGGATTCTGGATCGCTACTTTCAACGCGCGGCCCTGCGCCGATGGCAGCGGATGGCGCAGCAGGCGGCAGATGCGCCACATTCGCTGTTGCGAATGCAGCGCGATCACGCCCGTGGACTGCGCGCGCATCTGGACCGCGTGATACATGTTGCCGATGCACGCCTGACACTGCCATTGATCGGGTCCCGGCAGTTTCCAAAACCGGTCGGGACCGACTGGTCCTGGCGCCCGGACCTGTGGCGCGGGCCGCTGTCGCATCCGGGTGTGGCCTCGGCACCGCGTAAGGCGGCGCTGGATCCGCAGGTGACTGTGTTTCACGACTGTCCAAATGCGGAAAACGCATTTCGGCAAATCCGCAACCGCAAGAATACCGATCTTGCCCCCTATGGCCTGTCGATCGAGGTTTTCAGTTTCGAAGGCTCATTTTTGTCAGTGTCCGTCGAACTGCCAATTGGGATGGCCCGGGACCTGACATTGCAACACATGGTACAGATCGGGTCCTTAATCGTCAGCGACGAGCCAACGCATGTCTATGCCCGGCTGAACATCCGGCATGGACCTAATACCGAACAGGTGTTGCGCGAACTGGCAACATCATCTGAACCGGTTACGATGGATTTCGATCTGGCCCATCTGCACATAAATGAACGACGCATCGACAAAATCTGGCTTGACCTGATCTTTGAAAGCCCGCGAATGAACCGCATGGTCGTGCGCGATCTGACCTTTTGCCGTCACCATCGGGCCGATTTATGAGGTGCAGGACATGACACAACCCATCCTGACATCCTCGCAACTGCACAATGGCGTCTGGCAGGGCATCATCGAATGCGAGACACAGCCGCACGTCGCGGTTCACTACCGCGACGAAACACTGGCCGATGTCACGCTTGAACGTACCGACGCAGGTTGGACCATAACTGTTCCGGTTCCGACCGCCGCTTTGTCCGATGGGGTTCACTCGTTTGTTGTGGTCGATTCCGCAACGACCGAAAAACTGGCGGATTTCACGGTGATCGCCGGCGCTTCGGCAGCTGATGATCTGCGCGCAGAGCTGGAGCTGTTGCGGGCAGAGCTGGATATGCTCAAACGTGCGCTGCGCCGGGTCTGCAACACAACGGACTGATCCGCGCGACGCAGTTTTCCTTTCAATGACAGAGATTTCGTGCGTCTATACTGCATTCGGATCAGCGTGGATGCCTACATGGATCGCAGCAGTATTGTGAAAGTTGTCGCGTTGATGGTGACTGCGTTCGGGATCGGGATCGATTTTACCGGCGCAATGATGCTGGTTCCGGCAATCGAAAACAGCTTTGACGTCGATATTACCAGCACGCAATGGGTTTTGAACATCTATGCGCTGTTCTTTGCCATGACTATGGTCGCTGGCGGTCGCCTTGGAGACATGTTCGGACATCGCAGAGTTCTGATCATCGGCCTGACGATCTTTTTGTTTGCCTCAATCATGTGCTTTGTGGCGCCAAGCCTTGATTTTCTGATCGCAGCGCGCGCGATACAAGGCGTGGGGGCCGGATGCGTCTGGCCCTGCACGTTGGCATTTGGCGCAACAAAAGTGTCCAAACCAGAACATCGCGCACTGGTTCTGGGCCTGATTCTGGCGGGGGTTACCTCCGGAAACGTGTTCGGTCCGATGATCAGCGGGCTGGCAGTGAACCTCGGTGAATGGCGTTACTTCTTTCTGGCGAATGTAGTGTTTTCCTGCATCTCGATGGGTACAACACTGATCTTGATGGAGCGCGAGACCACGCACCAAAAGGGCGAACATATTGATTTCGCAGGCGTGGGTATTCTGTCCTTTGCTGTTCTGATCTTGCTTTATGGCCTCGATATCGGCGCAGATTGGGGCTGGACTTCAATACCGTTGCTGCTGCTTTTCAGCGTCAGCGCTGTACTGTTCTTTTTGTTTCCCAAAGTCGAAAAACGCGTAAAAGAGCCGCTTTTGCTGCCGCAAATGATGCAGAACCGCGAATTTCGGATCACGCTTGGCCTGAATATGTTCAATGTCTCGGCCGCTTTTGTCGCGTTGCTGTATTTTCCCCAATACATGCAAAAGGTTCTGGGCTGGTCTGCGTTCGAATCTGCGTTGGGGCTGGCACCGCTGACCATCCTGCTGGCCGTGGGCTCGATCGTTTCGGGCACCCTGTACAATGACTTCGGACCCAAACGGCTGCTGTTCTGGGGCTATTGCTGCGCCGCGATCGGGGCAGCCAGTATTGTGGTTCTGCCGGGCGGGCTGGGATATTTTCAGATTCTGCCGGGTATGGCGCTGATGGGCCTTGGTGCAACGTTAAGTGTGGGGCCTGCGGGAACCGCCGCCGTCTGCGCCGTCAAGCCCGAGCGCGCCGGGCTGGTCGGCGGGCTGAGCTTTATGGTGCATCTGGTGTACGGCGCCATCTCGGTCGCCTGTGCGACGGCAATCATGTACGTGGTCAGCCTGTCCAGTCTGAGCAAACAACTGACCGATGCGGGTATCAAAATGTCAGATGCCGATCAAAGGACGCTTAACGGCGGGACCTTAGAGGCCGAATCTGCCCGCGCGATTATGGACAAGCTCAGCTCGGCCGAGGCTGAAACCGTCACTGCGGCGGTCCGAGCCGCCTTTGACAGCGGCATGAGCATGGCGTTTGTGTTCTCAACGCTCTCTGTGTCCATGGGCGTCATTCTGGCCTTGATGCTGAACGAGGACAAATTGCACAAGGTCGAGAGCTGAAAAAACGAGAGGGCCGCAGCATTTGCGACCCTCGGGCGTTCATGAATGGCGTCTTATTGGGACGGGCCGTTCGGGTTGAACGCCGACAGACCTTTCAGAATGTCTATGGCATAGGCCAGCTGATAATCCTCTTCCCGCAGTTCGGCCGTCGCCTCGGCCTTGGCGCGATCTTCCTCGATCTGGCGCACTTCGTCCTCGCTAAGGCTGTCATTGTTCAGACTGCCGCGCAGATCGGCCTCGGACCGGGTGCGGGCATCTGCCTCTTCTTCAGGCTCGGGTGCCGGACGCGGCTGCTCGACAATGATATCAGGGCTGACCCCCAGTGCCTGGATCGACCGGCCGGACGGGGTGTAATAGCGCGAGGTGGTCAACCGCATCGCGCCATCCCCCCGCAAAGGCATAACCGTCTGAACCGATCCTTTGCCAAAGCTTTTTGTTCCCACAACAATTGCCCGGCGATGATCCTGAAGCGCGCCGGCGACAATTTCCGAGGCCGAGGCCGAACCGCCGTTGATCAGCACAACAATCGGCTTTCCTTCGGCCAGATCGCCGGGTGTCGCGTTATAGCGTTCGCCCTCTTCAGGGTCACGACCACGCGTCGATACAATTTCACCTTCGTTCAGGAACGCGTCGGACACTTTTATCGCTTGTGTCAGCAGACCCCCGGGATTGTTGCGCAGGTCCAGTACAACGCCATTCACGCTTTCGATACCGCCGGCTTCTTCGATCTTTTCTTCCAGACCAGCCTGAAGGTTCGGGAAGGTCTGATCATTAAACGTGGTCACGCGAAGCACCACGCTGGTGCCTTCGGTCCGCGCACGAACAGCAGTCAGTTTGATGGTGTCGCGAATGATCGTGACATCAAAGGGATCAGGTTCGCCTTCTCGCACCACGGTGATCACAATCTCGGATCCGACCGGGCCGCGCATCAGATCCACGGCCTTGTCCAGCGTCAGGCCAAGAATGCTCTCGCCATCAACATGCGTGATGAAATCACCCGCTTCGATCCCGGCTTCGTCGGCCGGAGTATCATCGATAGGCGATACAACTTTGACAAACCCTTCTTCCTGCGTGACCTCGATACCCAGTCCGCCGAATTCGCCACGGGTCTGCACCCGCATTTGTTCGGCATCATTCGGCGAAAGATAACTGGAATGCGGGTCCAAAGATGTCAGCATGCCGTCGATGGCCGCTTCGATCAGTTCTTCTGGCTCAACCTCTTCCACGTATTGCCCGCGGATACGCTCGAAAATATCACCGAACAAATCCAGTTGCTGATACACGCTGGCCTTGCTTTCAGCCTCTTGCGCCAGCAAGGGGCCGGCGATTTGCGAGGTTGCCAATATACCTGCCACGGTTCCGGCCAGACCGGCCATCACAAATTTTTTCATACTCGTCTATCCATCCTTATCGGTCCGGAACCATGATTCCGGGTCCACGGGGCTGTTATCCTGTCTTACCTCTATATAGAGCGTTTCTGACCGGTCAGTTCCAGTGCCATCACTTGTTGTTGACAAAATAGCGCCGATTTCGGGCGTTTCACCGGGCATAAGACCCACCGGGCTGCCCTCGGGTATCACTTGACCGATTTCACCATATACCTCTTGCAGGCCCGATATGACGAATAACAGCCCAGGCTGAGGTTCCAGGATTACCAGGTTCCCCAGATCAAGCAGCGGCCCTCGGTAGCGGATTGTCGCCGCTGTGGGTGATGTCACCAATGCGCGCGGTCGGGTCGCAAGAACCAGACCGGGACGGGTGACGCCTGCTGCATCCGTTTCACCCGCCCGATGCAATATAACCCCTTGCACCGGTAATCCGATCTGCCCCTTGCGTGCCGAGACACTGACATCCGTCCTGGCAATCTCGCCTTCCGATATCTCGGACAAACCGCTGGCAAACCCGTCGAGGGTTTCAGTGGACGAAATCAGGATGGCAGTCCGCACCGGGTCCTCAACAAAGCGTTTGGGCAGATCGGTGCGGTCGGCAATGGCTTCGCTCAGCTGCGTGCGGGCGTTCTGGACCCCACTCAACCCTTCGGTCAGGGTATCGGCCGCGTCCTGCTGCAAAAGGCGTAATGTCCGAACCTCTGACAGAGTCTGCGCCAGATCCTGAGCCCGGGCATGCAGGCCCGGCGTGACGTCGGACAGCATTATTCCGGTGCGCGCCGCGCCCAGCGGACCCGAAGGATGTAGCATCAGCACAGGCGGTGCCGTGGTTTCGATGGTCTGCAATACACCCAGCAATTGCGCCACATCCTTTTCCTGCGCGCGCAGTTCCGCCGTCACTTGTGCCTCGCGCGTTGCTGCCATGCGCAGACCATCGCGCATCGCCGCCAAGCCGGCCTCATAAGCTTTGATCGTTTCTGTCAACGCATGCACCCGGTCGCGCGCGCCGTCAGCCTCGGTCAACGAAATCGAGGCTTGTTCGAGCATCGCCGCCGCCTGTAGCGCGGCCTGCGACGGGTCGGTCTGCGCAATTGCCGTGCCTCCCAGAAGCAAAGATATCGCCAGAAAAGCGTGTTTCATGCCACCAGACTTTCCCCCGTCATCTCGGGAGGTTTCGGCAGACCCATCAGTTCCAACAGCGTCGGGGCCAGATCCGACAGCCGGCCGTCGCGCAGCCTGGCCCCCTGCGGACCACCCACCAGAGCTACGGGAACGGGATTCAGGGTATGCGCGGTGTGCGGGTCACCGGTTTCGGGGTCCACCATCACTTCGCAGTTGCCGTGATCTGCGGTGACAATCATCGCCCCGCCGACCTTGTCCAGCGCGGCAACAACCTGAGACAAACCCTGATCAACCGCCTCGCAGGCCCTGATCGCAGCCTGCAAATCACCGGTATGTCCCACCATGTCGGGATTGGCGTAATTCGTGACAATCAGATCGTACCCGGCTTCGATCGCTTCGACAAATTTCGCCGTCACTTCGGGGGCGGACATCTCGGGTTGCAGATCGTAGGTTGCGACCTTGGGCGACTGCGGCATAAAGCGATCTTCGCCGGGTTCGGGAGTTTCTTTGCCACCATTCAGAAAAAACGTCACATGCGGATATTTCTCGGTCTCGGCCAGCCGGAACTGACGCAGACCCTGTTTGGCGACCCATTCGCCCAAGGTGTTCTTGAGCGCGCGTTTTGGAAAGACTGTGGTCATGTACGCGCTGTGCCGTTCAGAATAGTCCACCATGCCCAGCATCGCGGACAGCGCCGGGCGCGGGCCGGTGTCGAAATCCGAAAACCCGGGCTCGCCAATGGCGCGCAGAATCTCGCGCGCCCTGTCAGCCCGGAAGTTCAGACAGAAAAAGCCGTCACCGTCCGCCGCGCCCTGAAAACCGTCAATAACGGTGGGGGTGATGAACTCATCCGTTTCGGACTGTGCATAAGCCATGTCCACTGCGTGCCGGGCGTCGCGTGCAAAACGCCCCTGCCCTTTGATCATTGCACCATAGGCTGCGCTGACGCGGTCCCAGCGGTTGTCACGATCCATTGCGAAATACCGTCCGGACACGGTGACAATCCGCGCATTGGCGGGCAGGCGACGTTCCAGTTCGTCAAGGTATCTCAGCGCTGACTTTGGCGCCACATCACGCCCGTCCGTCACCGCATGCAAGGCCACTGGAACACCCGCATCGGTTATGGCCTTGGCAGCAGCGACAATATGGTTGAGATGTCCATGCACTCCGCCATCAGACACAAGACCCATAAGATGCGCCGTGCCACCGGCGGTTTTCACACTGTCAGCAAAAGAGTTAAGAGCCGCATTGCCAAAAAACGAACCATCCTCGATTGCCAGATCAATCTGCCCCAGATCCATTGCAACAACCCGCCCGGCCCCGATATTTGTGTGACCCACCTCAGAGTTGCCCATCTGCCGGGATGGCAGCCCGACATCCGGACCGTGCGTGATCAGTCTTGCATGTGGACCGTTGGCCATGATCGCATCAAAAGTCGGCGTGTCGGCCAGATAGGGCGCATTGGCCTGCGTGTCTTCGGACAGTCCCCAACCATCAAGGATGCACAAAACAACAGGTTTGGCGGTTGCCATATATGATCTCCGGTTCACTGCTTTGGCAGACCTTCTATCGTCTGCCCGTGGGCGCGTGAACCGCCTTTGCCCGGTTTAACGCAGAATTAATCGAACCTCGGGGTCAGGATGTCGGGAATTCCATACCAAACCCGGCGACAAACCTTACGTCACATCATCTTGTGCGCCCAAGCCGCGACCGCCTAGTCTTGCAGATGAGAGAGGCATTTCATGCAAACAGCGATATTCGGACTTGCCGCAGTTTATCTGCTGGCACCGGCCCTGCTGGTGGTGCTGGCGCGGTATAACAGTCTTGCCGCAAGGCTGGGCCCGATTGTTCTGTGCTATATAGCCGGCCTTGCACTGGGGATGTCCGGGTTGCAGCCGGACGATGTCAAACCCGTGCGTGTGTCGATAACCGAAGCCAGCCTTGGTCTGGCGCTGCCATTGCTGCTGTTCACAGTTGATTTACGCGCATGGGGCCGGATCGCCGGATCAGCCCTGTTGTCCATGCTGCTGGCCATCATAGCCGTTGCTGTAATCGCTTCCGCGCTGTTTTTTGTGTTCGACACACGTGGCGTGGTTGAAGCCCAGCAGCTGTCCGGAATGGCCGTCGGCATGTACACGGGTGGATTGGCCAATATGGGCGCAATCAAACTGGCTCTGGGCATCCCGGAAAACCGATACTTGCTGTTTGCCACGGTGGATACGGGTGTTGGTGCGGTTTATCTTCTTTTTATTCTGACGCTTGCACCCGCTGTTCTTGGACGGCTTCTGCGCCCTTTCCCACGCAACACCGCATCGGTTGGCGAACAGATGTCCAAACCCGGCCGAACACGGCGACACCCCGGTGTTGAAGGTTTGATCGCATTGGCCGGGGCCACACTCTGCGTGGGCGGTGCTGTGGTACTGGCCCCGCTGATACCGATCGGGAACGCTCAGGTCATGACCGTGGTGTTGCTGACATCCTTTGGATTGATAGGCTCGCTGAGCCCCGCATTGCGCAAGAACAGATTTGCCCCGGCCATAGGCATGTATCTGCTTTATGTGTTCTCATTCAGCGTAGCCGCCGCGATGGATTTGAAGGCGTTACAGAGCATGGAGATTTCGGTTCTTGTTTTTGTCCTGATTGCGACTTTTGGCAGTTTCGGTCTGCACGCTCTGCTGGCGCGGTTGGTCGGGATCGACCGGGATACATTCCTGATTACCTCGGTCGCAGCGGTGATGTCCCCGGCTTTTGTGCCCATGGTTGCGCGCAGTCTGGGCAATCCGGCCATCTTGATGTCGGGCATGGCGACGGGCATTCTGGGTTTTGCGCTGGGAAACTACCTTGGTATTTCGCTTGCCATACTGCTGGGTGGATAAGGATAGGATATGGTACATCACCAACTTCCGGACCGGGGCCGGGCACAACAGGACGTACTGGACGAGTTAAAGCGTTTTGCCGAAAACGACCCCAAGTATCGCGAAGGCCGCATCTGGAGCCTTGTGTATCATCTGGATGATGAACACGACGCCTTTGTCAGCCGGGCCTACAGCGCCTATTCGGCCGCCAACGGGTTGAACCCGGCCGCCTTTCAAAGCCTGAAAAAGATGGAAAGCCAGATCGTTTCAACCCTGGCCGGTCTGTTTCACGGACCACCGGACACGTGTGGGGTCCTGACGGCAGGTGGCACGGAAAGCTGTCTGATGGCGGTCAAAACGTATCGCGACATGGCGCGCAAACGGCGCAAAGTCACGCGGCCCAATATGATCCTGCCCCGAACAGCCCATGTGGCATGGTTCAAAGCCGCCGAATATTTCGGCGTCAAGGTCCGGTTGCTGCCAATGACGCCCGATCACGCCACCGATGTGTCAAGGCTGGCGCGCATGATCAATGCCGGAACGGTCATGATCCTGGGCTCGGCGCCTGAATATCCGCACGGCACCATCGATCCGATCGCCGACATGGGTGCAATTGCGCAATCAAAAGGCATTCCGATGCATGTCGACGCCTGTGTCGGCGGTCTGATCCTGCCTTTCATGGAGCGTAACGGCATGGACATTCCGGACTGGGATTTTCGGGTGCCCGGCGTCACATCAGTTTCCGCCGACCTGCACAAATACGGGTATGCGGCCAAAGGCGCCTCGACAATACTCTACCGCAACCTCGATCTGTTGAAGCATCAGATGTTCGTGTGTCAGGATTGGCCGGGCGGAGTTTTTGCCTCTCCGGCCTTGCTGGGGACACGCCCCGGCGGAGCCTACGCCGCCGCCTGGGCTGTAATGCAGAAACTGGGGATCGTCGGGTACTGCGATCTGGCGCGTGATACGGCAGAGGCAGTGGACAGGCTGAAAGCCGGCATTCTCGCGATTGATGGGCTGCGTATTCTGGGCCAGCCGACCGGCCCTTTGCTGGCATACGGATCCTCGGATCGGGGCCTGAACATCTATGCGGTGGCCGATCAGTTGGAACAGGCTGGCTGGCACATAAACCGGGTGCAGAACCCCGATGGCATTCACTGTATGGTCACGGCCAGACATCTGGCAGTCACAGACGTGTATCTGAACGACCTGACGCAGGCGGTTGCGACCGTGCGTGCAAACCCGGATCTGGCCAAAACCGGCGGGGCCGCGACCTATGGCATGATGGCGCATGTCCCCTTGCGGGGGATGGTCAAGTCCAAGGTCCTGGATATCTTCGCCGAAATGTACCGCGCCGGTGGCGGCGCGTTGCAATTGGATACGGGCAAGACGCCGGGGCTGCTGGAACGAGGCATGGCCCGCTATGTCCAGTGGAAATCGAAACGCGGCTAATCGTTCAGATCAGAATAAGGCCTGGCTTTGCGCCCGCGATATTTCACCGTCAGTTCCAACGGGGCGTCGTTTTCGTCGTAAATACCTATGATGACGCCGGTGCCTCTGCCTCTGGTCCGCATATCGACCAGTTGCTGTTCCGAGCGGGTTGTCCGTTGCGAGGGTCGGCGCGCCCAGGCGAACAGGTGATCATACAAAGTGGCAATGACCCCGGCATGCTCCGGGCTGTCGCCCAGATCGACCAGCTCATCCGGATCGTTTTGAAGATCGAACAGGATGGGGCGGAACCCGCCTTCACAGTGGATTAGCTTCCAGTTCTTGTCGGCGACCATGAACATCACCGCATCCCGTACCGAAACATTCAGAACATCTGCTATCGACGATGCGGAATAATCATATTCGCAGATCACCACATCCCGCGGCATCTCGGACGCAGACCCGTGCAGGATCGGCAACAGCGAGTGACCTTCCAGAATATGGCCCGCGACATCTCCGCCGGCCACGTCCACAAAGGTAGGGACCAGATCGATGGATTCGACCAGCGCATCACAAACCGTGCCGCGCGTCGCATCCGCATTGGGCGATGGGTCATAGACAATCAAGGGCATTTTGGTCGAGGCATCATGAAAAAAGGTCTTTTCCCCCATCCAGTGATCGCCCAGAAAGTCCCCGTGATCCGAGGTCAGCACGATCATCGTATCGTCCATCCGTCCGGTGTGTTCCATCCAGTCAAACAGCCGCCCCATCTGGTCATCGGCCTGTTTGATCAACCCCATATAGGCGGGGATCACCGTCTCGCGCACGTCCTGACGCGAGAATGTTCGGCCAACTTTGGTGTCCATGAACGCCTTCAGCACCGGGTGGGCCTTTTGACGTTCCGGTTCAGATCGAACCACGGGCAGGACATGTTCGGGTCCGTATAGCGACGCATAAGGTTCAGGCACGATATAAGGCCAATGCGGCTTGATAAAACTCAGATGACAGCACCACGGACCGTCATGGGCTTGCATAAAGTCGATGCCGCGCCCTGTGAGATAGGGTGTTTCGCTGTCCTGCTCGGCTATGTTCGCCGCTTCGCCAGAGTTTTTCAGGAACCAGCCCGACAGGACGTTGCCGTCCGCATCCAGACCGGAATTTGCAAAATCATGCCAGGGATTGTCGCTGTCATAGCCTTTAGATTTCAGGAACCTGTTATAGTCTTTGGCCCCGTCCGGATCATAGGATCCGTCTGGTCCTTCGGGCAGCATTCCATCGTCTCGTTCGAACACGTCAAAGCCACACTCTGCGACCCGGGCTCCGATCAGGCTGTCCGGCTCAAGCCCAAGGCGCGCCATGCCTTCGGCATCCGCGCGCATATGGGTCTTGCCGACCAGCCAACACGCCATCCCCGCCTTGCGCAAATGATCCCCCATCGTCATCTCACCAACTTTTAGCGGTATGCCGTTCCACGACGCGCCGTGCGAATGCACATATCGCCCGGTATAGGTCGACATGCGCGAACTGCCGCAGATGGGGGATTGAATACAGGCCCTGTCGAACCGCACCCCGCGTGCGGCCAGGCGGTCAATGTTCGGCGTATGCAAATGGGGATGACCATAGCAGCTCAGATAATCCCAGCGCAGCTGATCAAACATGATGAACAGGATGTTTTTGGCTTTGGCCAAATGCGCGCCCCCAATTGGTTTCAGGGGTATCTAGACAATTCCCGTCCTGCGGTGCAATTGCAGATCAGGACTGCCGTTCCATTTGTTCAAGCATCTTTCTGGCCCGCTTGCACTGCAACTGGTCACGCAGAGGGCTGTTTGGGTCGACATCTTTCTGGCAGACAACACATTTGTCGGCGCCCGAGATCGCATTCAGACCGCCGCAGCTGCCCTTGATGGTTTTCCCCATCAGCATCACGCCCAGCGACATGCCGACCATGACGAGAGCCAGCAGAATAAAGGCCAGAATAAAGGTGCTCATCTCGGTTCCTACCGGTCAGTTGGTTCCCAGTGCGTCTTTGAACGCACTGCTGTGTACAGTAATATAGGCATCTTCGCCGCCTGTCACATCCCGCGAGATGAAATACACGGCAAGTTTATGCTGCTCTGCCAGCGTCAGACCTTTTTCCTGTCCCAGCGCCAGCATGGCGGTCGCCCAGGCATCCGCCAGCATCGCGTTTTCGGCCAGAACGGTGACCGACGTGGTGCGGTGCGTGATCGGGCGACCTGTTACGGGGTCGATGATATGCGAGTAGCGCACGCCGTCATGTTCAAAGAAATTCTTGTAATCGCCCGAACTGGCCATGCCGCGATCATCCAGCGACACGATCAATTGCACGGTTTGCGATCCCGCCTGTGGTTTTTCGACTCCGATCCGCCACGCCTCGCCCTTGTCATTTTCGCCCTTGGCAACCAGATCGCCGCCGATCTCGACCAGATAGTTTTCGACGCCTGCATCCTGCAAGGTTCCTGCAACGGCATCGATGCCAAACCCTTTGGCAATTGCGGACAGGTTGATGCCAACGGCCGGGTCGGATTTTGCCAGAGTTCCGGCTGCTGCATCCAGTGTCAGCAGGCGCGCCTGCCCTACACTGCCAAGCGCGGTCTGAATGTCCGCATCCGACGGCACCGGGTCTTCTGGGTTGCGCGGCCCGAACCCCCACAATTCAATCAAGGGCCCCAAGGTGACATCAAACGTGCCGTCGGTTTTGGCGTGCACGTCGTTTGCCGCCGCCATCACCAGCGCAAAATCCTGGGACACGGGCATCGGATCGGTGCTGGCAGAGGCAGAGAACACGGAAACCTCGGAATTCGGATCCCAATTCGACATCTTTGCGTTCACATCCGCCAGTGTGGTTTGCACGGCCGCGGCCAACGCATCTTCGTCAAGATCCTCGCCAATCGCGGTGATATTGAAAGTTGTGCCCATGGTCTCGCCAGTCAGGCTGATGACATCGGGTTCTGTGTCGAACAGACAGCCTGACAGAGCTGTTGCAAAGGCCAGAACGGGCACAACGCGCATTGGGGTGTCTCCTGGGAATCTGTGCCCGGCATATGACAGCCACCCCGGCCAGAGTCAAACCGGCATCACAGCTTCAGGGGCATAAAACCCAGCACCAATAGGCCCAGCCCGGCGGGCACTCCAAACAACCATGCGCGTTTTTTCCACCCCTGCGGCTGCTGTTTCCAGGCCATACGAAAATTATGGCCGCACACGACCACCACAAAGAAAATCAGAACCGCAACCGGCGGCGTAAGATACAGGTCATTCAAAGGCTTAACCCTCAGATTTGGGCGCTGGATTCGGCACAACCGCGCATTTGCACCCTATACAGGTCGTGTAGCTGCGCTAAGGTGAAAGGGAAAGACCATGCAAGAACCATAAGGAGATCACCAATGGCTCCAGCCTCTTACCAAGCCCCGACGCGCGGCGACAAGGCTGACAAGACAACGTACAGCCAATCCGCAGGATCAAACCTGTCGCATTCGCAGACCACCGTGGCCAAGCTGCTGGAAGGAAAAGGCGATGTGGTTTTCTCGGTGCGTCCGAACGAAACGATTCATTCCGTCGTCAACACGCTAAAGGAAAAAGGAATCGGCGCAGTGTTAGTGACCGATCAGAATGGCGCTTTGCAGGGCATTCTATCCGAACGGGACATTGTGCGGCGCATGGCCGATACACCCGGCCAGACCTTACCGCAAGCTGTCGAGGACCTGATGACCAAGGATGTCAAAGCCTGCAGTCCCGACGATCTTTTGAACGACGTCCTGAAGATCATGACAGACGGCAAGTTCCGCCATATGCCGGTCCTGCGGGACGGTAAATTATGCGGTGTGATCACCATTGGCGATGTGGTGCATTTCCGCCTGAAGGAACTGGAATACGAAGCGCTGCGCATGAAGCAGATGATTGTCGGCTAAGATTTTACAGGGCCAAGCCGGACCGGCCTGCCCTGACCACGTCAGCGGGTGGTGGTTCACGTCGACGTAAAGTGAACGCCACCTTTTGAAATCCGGGCCGCTGTCAGATGGTCAGTGGCAAACGCACCCGTATCGATCGAAATGACGCCGCCGGAAATGCGCGGTTCGTCGACGATTGTATGACCGTGAACAACCCATTGGCCGTCGCGGCGCGATTGGTTTCGAAACTGAGGATGACCCCACAAACACGTTTTCCGTTGTTGTTTGCCGGTCGGGCATCTCGGGTCCAAAGCCGCGTGGACAACGGTGACATTACCGCTGGCCCAGGTCAGCGGCAGGTTGGCAAGCCATGTCAAAAACTCTTCGCCCATGGCTGCGCGCAACTGCGTGGCGGCTCGGGCGGCGTCATCACCTGTCGGCAACATCGGGATGGCACCAACGCCAAACGACGCAAGTGTCTGTAATCCGCCATTGGTCAGCCAAAGGCGCCCCGCCCGTTCCGGCGCTTCAAGAAACCGCAACAACATGTCTTCGTGATTGCCCAGCAGACACACGACGCGCCCGTCCGATGTGTCGGTCAAATGGCGCAACTGGCGCAAGACCTGCGCGCTGTAGTCGCCCCGATCCACATAATCGCCGACAAAAACCACAGGGCAGTCATCGTCGAGTTGCGACAGCAGGGTCTGCAACAGGTCAAGCCGCCCATGAATGTCGCCAACAGCATAAAAGGAGGTGTCAGGCGCAAGTTCGGTGACAGGCATATCCGTCCCGCGCCGCCTGCCTTGCCCAAGCCGGTTTTTGATCCAATCCCATGACATGCGGGTCTTCTCTACTCTGCCCTGCTGTTGCCGACAATCCGCAAATGCACCGGCCTGCTGATGGTTGACCCGGACACAGATGCGTTCGATATGAGGCGGCAAACCCAGATTCTGCTTGACCCGGTCGCCGCAAACCTGACCGTGATGAGCGCGGATAATGAACGGAGCACGTCACTTATGAAGCGGATTCTGGTCACTGGCACGGCGGGCTTTATCGGGTTCCATCTGACAAGTCTGTTGCTGTCCGAAGGCTTTCGGGTGCATGGGTATGATGGGATGACGGATTATTATGACGTCACTCTGAAAAAACGGCGCCATCAGATGCTGCTGCAAACACCGGGTTTCAGCGCAACAGAGGATTTGCTGGAAAACCACGACCGCCTGATACAGATCGCCGATGAGTTTGAGCCTGAGGTCATTGTGCATCTCGCCGCGCAGGCCGGTGTGCGCTACAGTCTGGAAGAGCCGCGCAGTTACATCAACTCGAACGTTATTGGAACCTTCAACGTGATGGAGGTTGCGCGCCAGCACAAGGTTGAGCACCTGCTGATGGCGTCGACTTCGTCGGTCTATGGTGCGAACGTGGATATGCCGTTCACCGAGGTGGAAAAGGCCGACACCCAACTGACTATCTACTCGGCTACCAAAAAGGCCAATGAGTCGATGGGGCATTCCTATGCTCATCTTTGGGATTTGCCGACCACCATGTTCCGGTTCTTCACCGTGTACGGTACATGGGGACGCCCCGATCTGGCGCTTTATAAATTCGTGGACGCGATTCTGGATGGTCGTCCCATCGACATTTACAATCACGGTGACATGTATCGCGACTTTACCAATGTCGAGGATCTGGTACGTGGCATACGTTTGCTGATCGATGTGCCCCCGGTAAGGCCCGCAAACGCCGATCAGATCGAAGACGGCGACAGCCTGTCACCGGTCGCCCCGTACCGCGTGGTCAACATCGGCAACGGCGACAAAGTGCGACTGATGGATTTTGTCGAAGCCATCGAAGACGCGGTCGGCAAAAAGGCCATCCGCAACTACATGCCCATGCAAATGGGTGATGTCCCGGCCACCTGGGCCAATACCGATCTGCTGCAACGCCTGACCGGATACCGACCACAAACCATTTTCAAAGACGGGATCGCCCGATTTGTCGCTTGGTTTCGTGAGTATCATGACAAATGAAGGGTCATGCCTGAATGCTGGAAACAAATCCCAACGCCCGCAAGATTGCCGTCCTTGGTCTGGGTTATGTCGGGCTGCCGTTGGCCGTGGCTTTCGGCAAGATAGGTCCGGTTGTCGGATTCGACATTAATCCCGCGCGCGTCGCGGCGCTGCGCAAGGGCGAGGACGCCACACAAGAGGTCGAACCTGAAGATCTGGCTACCGCAAAAGGGCTGATCTTGACCACTGACATAGCTGATCTGGTCGCCTGCGACACATATATCGTCACCGTTCCCACACCGATCACGGCCGGTAAACAGCCGGATTTGTCCCCGTTGCTGGCCGCATCCGAAACAGTTGGCGGCGTTCTGGCGCCCGGAGATCTGGTGATATACGAATCCACCGTTTATCCCGGCGCGACCGAGGAAGACTGCGTACCGGTGCTGGAACGCGTCTCGGGCCTGCGCTTTAACATGGATTTCTTTGCAGGA
>JBCCIK010000049.1:0-22734 GCA_039028255.1 Pseudomonadota bacterium
CCTGGCGAACAATCCGGCCTTTGCCGATGGGCAGGATTTCGCCCCGGTCCGGCAGATCAACACCTACCCCTGCGCCGCGCGGAAAGCGCACGGCCGAAGGACCGGCGTCATACGCCAGCGACGTCGCCATCATATGCCGCAGCTCGGCTTCGTCCGACGGGGCCATGACAACAAATCCGGGCAAGCTGCACAGATAGGTCAGATCAAAGGCGCCCGCGTGGGTCGCGCCGTCTGCGCCAACCAGTCCTGCGCGATCGATTGCGAAACGCACCGGAAGGCCCTGCAGCGCAACGTCATGCACCACCTGATCGTACCCGCGTTGCAGGAATGTCGAATAGATCGCGCAAACGGGTTTCAGACCGCTCGCCGCCATGCCGGCCGAAAACGTCACCGCGTGCTGTTCAGCTATGCCGACATCAAAGACCCGGCCGGGGAACCGGTCCGCCATGGTTTTGACACCGGTGCCCGACGGCATCGCCGCTGTGACGGCAACAATAGAAGGATCGCGGCTGGCTTCATCCACCAAAGTGTCCCCGAACACCGATGTATAGCTGGGGGCATTGGCTTTGGCCTTGTTCATTGCACCGGTCGACACGTCGAATTTGGACACGCCGTGATACTTGTCGGCGCTGTTTTCGGCAGGGGCATATCCTTTGCCCTTGATCGTCACACAATGGATCAGCACAGGTCCGGTCGCGCGGGCACGGGCCGCGCGCAGCACAGGCAACAGCTGATCCATATCATGCCCGTCGATGGGGCCGATGTAGTCAAAGCCCAATTCTTCGAACAGTGTACCGGCGCCGGGCAATCCGGACACCAGCTGCCGCGCCCGGCGCATGCCCGCGCGCACAGGCGGTGGCATGGCGGCTTCAAATCCTTCGGTCAGGGATTGCATCCGCGCCAGTGGTTCAGATGCATACAGCCGGGACAGATACGTCGACATTGCACCCACCGGCGGCGCAATGCTCATTTCGTTGTCATTCAGAATGACAAACAGGCGTCGCCCTTCATCGCCGGCATTGTTCAGGGCCTCATAGGCCATGCCCGCGCTGATCGCGCCATCGCCGATCACCGCAACAGCATCCCCCGTGGGCATTCCCATGTCGCGACCAACCGTGAAACCCAGCGCCGCGCTGATCGAGGTCGAGCTATGGGCCGCGCCAAAGGGGTCAAAGACCGACTCCGAGCGTTTGGTGAACCCGCTCAGCCCGTCCTGCTGGCGCAGGGTTCGCATCCGGTCGCGCCGGCCGGTCAGCACCTTGTGCGGATAGCATTGATGGCCCACATCCCAGATCAACTTGTCCATCGGTGCGTTGAACACTGCGTGCAGCGCCACGGTCAGTTCGACAACTCCCAGCGAAGATCCCAAATGACCCCCGGTTTCCGAAACAATGTCGATCACTTCGTCGCGCAGCTCGGTCGCGATGACCGTAAGCTCGTGATCAGACAGTCCTTTCAGATCGGCAGGCCCGGCCACGCGGTCCAGCAGGGGGGGGTGTGGATTCGCCATGGTTCGTCTCCGTTCAGTTGACCGGCGATCCACGCAGGCAAGAACGCACACCCGTGCGGATCACCGGCCGGTCGTTCTGTCGCCACAGAACAGTTGCGGAACACGTCGTGTTCCCTGCGCGGACCGAGGAAGCCACGTGGTCCGTGCTGCGTCAGGGCCGACACCAGTGAGGGAGAGGCAGGCCCTATTCGTATACAGGTGCCCCGGTTGTGGCCAGTTCCGGCCAGTTTCCGATGACGTTGAGCCCCTGCATTGGTTGCTGATAGCCCTTATGGCAGGTCTTGCAGGCCGCTTTAGGGGCATCCCCGTGCAGCGGACCAAGACGATCTTCCGGATACAGCTCCTCAAGCTCCAGAAGGTAGTCGTTGTTCAACTCCTGCGACATGGCGATACCCAACGTCGCCGTGATCCATTGTGGCGTCACCTGTTCGGCATCGTAAAAGGCACGGCTGTTATGGCAGTACACACAATTCACACCCAGCGAGTTGTCGATGTAGTTCATAAACGAATAGGTCCGCTCGGCGTCCTGGATCGAAGGCAGTTCACCCCCGGCAGGAGATCCCGCGACGCGGCTTTCCAGATCGTGCACACCGATCACCTCGTAATCCAGCAGATACGCGGTCAGGGCATCAGACGGCAGCGACGTCGACTGGCTGAGCGGTGTCACCTTGTTCTGGTTGGCCGACCATCCCGCCATGACGTCGTTGACCGGCGTCACCCGGAACCAGATATCACTGGGCACCGCTTCTCCGCGATGGCAGGTATAGCACACGACGCCGACCTCTTCGGCATTGGCGGCAACGTGATCGACCCAGTTTTCATTGATGTTCTGCGTCATCTCGATCATCTGGTAAGCCACCTGGGTCTGGTAGTTTTCCGGATCATCAAGCAGATCGGGAATGCCCGTCCAGGATCGCATTGCCGCAACAAGCCGTTCGTAGTTTGCCGCCGTCACCTGCTCTAGCGCGGGTGGCACATTTTCGAACACGTCCACAGCCAGCGGGTCTCCGGGTTGCGGTGGTATCGGTTCGGACGTGACATATCCTGCAATCGTCGGATCGGGGCGGGCAGCAGTGCTTTTGAACTCGGTCACCGACATGCCGGTGCCACGCGGACCGGTCTGTATGCTGACAGTTGCAAAAGGTTGCCCGAACGCCACCAGCATTGCGGCGACCAACACCGCTCCGCCCAAAGCGCCAACAAGGATGGCGGGGCCATATATATCCGTCGGGTTGTCGCTGTTCCAGTCATTGAACCACTTGGGAAGCATCTCAGTTCTCCTGCCCTGTGAAGCCCTGGACAGTGCCATAGGCTTCGTATCCGTATGACCCGTCATAGGTAGGAGCGAAGTAGTGTTCCTGGGCCCAGATGAACCAGTTGTCGACCACAGTGCCGGTCAGCAGGATACCGATGCCGCCTGTGATCGGGGTCAGAACCGCAAACCACCATGCCCAACGGTGGATACCTTCCATCGTGGCGTTGAAACCCATGGTCCAGCGCCAGAACAGGGCGGCCCGCTCCGAGGCGGTGCCTCGGTCCACGATCTGCTCAAGCTCGCGGTCGCCGCCAAAGCGCGTGACGGCAAGAATGGTTGCCCCGTGCATCGCAAACAGCAGCACAGAGCCGTAAAGGAACACGATCGAAAGACAATGGAACGGGTTGTAGTACAGATTGCCATAACGGATTGAAAACGCCGTGGTCCAGTCCAGGTGCGGGAAGATGCCATAGGGTACGGCCTCGGACCACGAACCCATAAGGATCGGACGGAACAGGCCCAATACCAGGAACAGCCATATGGCCGCAGCAAAGGCCCAGGCGACATGCTTGCCCATCTTGTGTTCCTGCGCCAGCAGATAGGTCCGCAACCACCAGGCACATACGGATACCAGTAGAAACACGCTGGCAATGATGTACCAGCCACCATCCGTCAGCGGCGGAATCGTCAGGCCGTATTCCGGGCTGGGCGGCTCAAGCGCCAGCCAAAAACCCTGACGCAGAAACTCGGAGATGGACCAGTTGACCTGCGCCAGCATGTTGAGGCCGACGATGTTCAGCCACAGGATTCCGGTAGCCAGGCTGATCACCCCGAAGGTACCCAGATAAATAGGTCCTATCTGCGCGTTGCCGAGCCAGCCGATCAGCTTCGAGAAAGACGGCGTGCCGATCCGTTCGCTGCCCATCCGGCGGTTGTCGTCCATGCCCCATTCGGGTTCGCCCTGGACCTGTACTTGGGTAAAAATGTTCTGATACTCAATCATCGGTCACATCCCCACCTGAGAAGGCCAGATCGGCAGTTCAAGCCACCAGTTCCACCATTCCGGCCAGCCCTTTGTCCAAACGGGCCCCGAGATGATGATGCAGACGGCCGAAAAGAACACCGCGTTGATCGCCAGCAGAAATCCCACGCGGTGTATGCCAAGTGTGCCGACCGAATACCCGATGAAGTCGCGGAAGAACGTGTCTTCGTGATCGGGCGTTTTCATCTCTTCGTCCTTTTCCGGATTGGCCGCCGACAGGATCAGCGAACCGTGCAGTGCAAGGGCGAATGTCGTGGTGAAAAACAGCGTGACCGCCAGCATATGGGCCGGGTTGTAATGGAAATGCAGATAGGCATAGCCGGTGTTGGATACCCAATCGAGATGGCTGAAGATACCATAGGGAAACCCATGGCCCCATGCGCCCATCAACAACGGACGGAACACAACCAGCGTGACATAGGCCAGGATGGCAAAGCTGAAGGCAAAGGGCACATGATAACCCATTCCCAGCTTGCGACAGATTTCCACTTCGCGCAGCGCCCAACTGACAAACGCGCCAACAGCGCAGAAGGTTACGATCTGCCACAACCCGCCTTCCATCAGCGGCGCCATGCCCAGGCCGTAGCTCAGATCAGGCGGAGCGATATTGATCAGCCATGGATTGAACGTGCCTTGCATCGCGGCACCCCAGAAAATCAGGATTGTCCCGAGCGCGGTAAAAAACACTGTCGTTACACCGAAAAAGCCCACGTAGAACGGGCCAAACCAGAAATCGAACAGGTCTCCTCCGATCAGAGTACCTCCGCGCACTCGGTATTTTTTTTCAAAGCTCAGCATCGCCATTATCTTGCTCCGACATAATTGGTCTTAGCTGGGTAACTGGACCCCTGTGCTTGCCGCGGGCGGGACATACCGCCCGCGGCTGTTTCGTTGTCCATCACACAGCGCACCCGCGCTGTGCGGGTTCAATCAGAACCCTGACGTTGCAGCCGCGTTCTCAAACCAGTTGAGACCGCTGCTGAGCACGACAAGATGGATCATGACGGCGAGCAGAAAGAGGAAAACGCCTTGCGCAACAAAGACGCGACGCGGATCAAAGATCAGCCAAATCTTGTAAAATTTTGCCATTCTTAATCCCTCCTCAGAACCACGGAGCCCAGATGTAGGTTGCGATATGTGCAACCAGCGCAACGATCGCGAACAGCCATAGGCCGCTCATATAGACCGAATGCAGCTCCTGAGCTTGCTCGTCGGTAAGACCTGTGAAGGACAGGTCGTCATTATCAGCCATAAGGAACCTCCGGATCATTATGCTGACGCCGCTTACCCAGCGGCTGGGCCCCGCCCCGCTTGCTGCGGACCGGATCTCGGGTCGCCCTCATCTTGAAAAGATGAGAGGCGTAATTCTGTCGGCTTCGGACCACGCCCGCGCCAACGGTCCGCGCAGATTCAACGTGCGGCGGCGCAGGGACTGCCTGATCCATTCGACCATCGCAAAGGGGATCGAAATCAGGAACAGGATCACGAAGTAGAAGATGAACTCGGGCGTGCGCTGCGAGCGTTTCCGGCCCTTTTCACTCTGTATATTCAGGGTTGCTGATGGCACAGATCTCCTCCTTAAGTTGAATCAGATGTTGAACGAGCGGGGTCCAGCGCCTGAACGGTGCTGGCAAAGACGCGGGCGTCCCCGTTGGACAGGGCCGCCTGTTCCGCCGCGTCACGCAGGGATTTCGCGGCGGAAATACGGGTCAGGACCGGGTGGCTTTCCAGAATGCGTTCCAGCGCGGCGCTGGCATCCTGGTCCCACGGCAGGTCGGTACGATGGTTTGTGGGTGTCGCCGGGCCTGCATCCATCTCGGTGCCAAGCGGCAGAATGTGGAACAGAGCGTCGAAAAGCCCGTTACAGACCTCTTGCAGCACATAAGTTGCGCCTGCATAGCCCATAAATGGCGTACCGGTCGCGCGGCGGATCGCGGCGCCTGGAAAACTGGCTGGAATAAAGGCCGGTGATGGTCCGAACCCACCTTTTTGTTCGGCCAGATAGATTTTCTCGTTGATGCTGCCGAATACGACCAGAGGTTTTTTCTGCGCAACCAGCGCGCGCACCTGATCATTGTCGGTCTTGGCCCCGGCGCAGCGCGCGACCGAAAACCCACAGGGCAGGCCCAGGTCTTCTTCCAAATACAGCCGCAGGCCGCGCGCATAGGTTTCATTCGCCACAACCCCGAACGAGGCGGTGGCAAAGAAGTCCTGAGTGACCGAGCGCCATAGGTCCCAGACCGGCTTGATGGTCGAGTGCTTTTCGCGTGTAATGAATGGCTCCGGGTCCAGGCCGGTCATCTCGCCCAGTTTGCGCAGGAACTTGGTGGTCGACTCGACACCGATGGGCGCTTGCAGATACGGCTTGCCCAACACTTCGGCCAGACCACGCCCGAACTCGCGATACATGACGACGTTGACATCCGCATTCACCAGATTGCGCATTTCGGCCAGATGGGCACCCAAAGGCATGACCATGTTGATTTCGGCCCCGATGCCTTCGACCAAGCGCCGAATCTCGGCCAGATCGCTTGGCATGTTAAAGGTGCCGTACATCGGCCCAAGGATATTGACGCGCGGCTTCGCGCCCGCGTCCCGCTTCTTCTCGGGCGGCATCCGGCCTTTGGTCATGCCGAATTCAGTGAAAATCCAGGTCATCGCCCGATCGGCTGCTTCCCATTGATCCTCATCAATGGTGCGCGGCAGGAAACGCTGGATATTGGTACCCTGAGGCGTCACGCCCCCGCCGATCATCTCGGCAATCGATCCGGTGACAACGACCGCTGGCAGCGCCGGATCAAGCGTGCCCCAGGCGCGCTTCATCGCTTCTTCGGTCCCGTCGCGGCCCAGTTCCTCTTCGCCCAACCCGGTCACCACGATGGGCAGCTCGTGCGGAGGCAGGGCGTCTGTATAGTGCAGGACGGATGTCACAGGCAGGTTTTCACAACCGACCGGGCCATCGATCACCACTTGCAGGCCCTTCACGGCGCAGAACGCATAAATTGCACCCCAATAGCCCCCGGCGCGGTCGTGATCTTGGATCAGCATCAGATCATCTCCTGCGCTTTGGCGGCCTTGGCCTGCCGTTCCAGTTTCTTCTGATTGATGGCGCGGAAATCGGGACGCAGGTTTGGATCACCTTCCCAAATTCCGGCGGCGTCATCGGTGCCGACCTCATCAAAGAAATCGCGCATACGATCCATCCGGCCCTTGTTGGCAATCGCCGCATTGATCACTTGCGCCAGTGATCCCGCCCCGGCCGGGCCCATCAAAGGACGCGCCGAAATCAGATTGGTGAAATACAATGCCGGGATGCCCAACTGCTTGGCCTTTTGCACCACCGGTGTTGTGCCGATGGCCAGATCGGGTCTGATCCCCTCCATTGCCGCGCAATCCTGTTCCAGCGAGGCGCGGAACTGGACCTTGGCGCCATGCGCCTGCAACCAGTCGGCATCCGACGCGGACCATTGGCTTTTGGCGCACGCAGTGCCGACATAAGGCACGTGCGCACCGCTTTCGATCAACAGGCGGGCCACCAGCAATTCGCTGCCTTCATAACCCGAGACTGTTACGGTGCCGTTGATCGGCGCTGCCGCCAATGCCCCCTTGATGGCCGGCAGGAACGCGTTTTGCGCCGTGCTGATCTTTTTCGCTGAAATGTCGAACGTATCGCCAATGGCCGACAACCAGGCCGCCGTACCGTCAACGCCCACAGGACCGCTGCCAAAAACCGGCCGCCCTGCGGTTTCGAATTCTCGTATGGCGGATGTATAGAACGGATGGATCGCCGCCACTGCCCCGCAGTCCAGCGCTGCATACAGCTCGCGCCATTCCCGGCAGGGCACGACAGGACCAGCGGCCAGACCCAGCGGGGCCAACATTTGCCCGATCATCACCGGATCGGCGGGAAACATCTCTCCTAGCAAGCTGACAGTAGGCCGGTCCTCGCGCGCACCTTCCGGGGCGGAGACCGGCCCGGCCTCGGCTTCGGAGCGGGCATAGGCCAGCATTGCACCAGCCAGAACATCCTTGGCCTCAGCATGGGTTGGAATGCCGAATCCCGGCACGTCAATCCCGACAATCCGCACGCCGTTGATTTCCCGCGGCAGCAGACGCAGCGGCACTCCGCTGGCGGTTGGGACGCACAGGTTGGTGACAACGATGGCGTCGTAAGTTTCGGGGTCCGCCAGATCGTAAACGGCGGCGCGTATATCTTCGAACAGTTTTCCGGTGACCAGCGTTTCCGAGTTGAACGGCACATACCCGACCGAGCGCCGTGCGCCGTAGAAATGACTGACAAAGGTCAGGCCGTACACGCAACAGGCCGATCCGCTAAGCACCGTGGCCACCCGTTTCATCCGCAATCCGACGCGCAGCGATCCAAAGGCCGGACACATGCTTTGCGGTTTGTCATGAGGTCCCTGCGGGTAGTCGCGCGCATATTGGTCCAGCATTTCGGACTGACCCGCCATCCGCGCGGCAGCCTCCATGTCAGATCCGGAATGACAACCCACGGCAGCTGGCTCGGCCCCGGTGTTTGCGCTGGGTTCACCGCTGATCACCTGCGCCTCGGCGGACGCGTCATATGTGACTTCTTTATTCATGCCTCGTCGTAGATCACTTCCAAAGATGCCTTGGGCGCCGCATTCTTGCCGCGCATGTCTTCATCCGTGGCCGGAACCAGTTTGATCCCCGCACCGGTTTCCTTTCCGTCAAACAGACCCAGCAATCCGTCCTGATCCAGCGGCGCGGGCCGCACCGGCGGTGCATCGGCCACGTTCAGACCAAGGGACGCAAACAGCGGCCCCCACTGGCTGGATTCTGTGCCAACAATTTGATAATTCGCGGATTTCTTGCGCAGATCGTCATCCTGCGGGATCGAGGCGAGCACCGGGATATTGACGGCTTGGGCAAAAGCATGCGCCTCGCCGGTCCCGTCATCCTTGTTGACGACCAGACCAGCCACACCGACATTGCCGCCCAGCTTGCGGAAATACTCCACCGCCGAGCAGACATTATTTGCCACATACAACGATTGCAGGTCGTTGGAACCAACCAGAATAACCTTTTGTGCCATATCCCGAGCGATCGGCAGGCCAAAGCCGCCGCAGACCACGTCGCCCAGGAAATCCAGCAGCACAAAATCGAAATCCCAATCGTGAAAGCCCAGCTTTTCCAGCAGTTCGAACCCGTGGATGATGCCGCGACCACCGCAGCCACGCCCAACCTCGGGGCCGCCCAGCTCCATCGCGTAGACACCGCCGCGCTTAAAGCAGACATCGCCGATTTTAACTTCTTCGCCCGCCAGCTTTTTCTGGGTCGAGGTTTCGATGATGGTCGGGCATGCCTTGCCGCCGAACAGCAAGGACGTGGTGTCGGATTTCGGGTCACAGCCGATCAGCAGCACACGTTTGCCCTGTTCGGCCATCATGTGGCTGAGATTGGCAAGGGTAAAGCTTTTGCCGATCCCACCTTTGCCGTAGATTGCAATAATCTGGGTTTTTTTCACTGCTTCGGACGGCAGGACATCGGCCAGATCCTCGTGCGCTTCGGCTTTGAGACGAGCATCAAACTCTTTCAGGTTGGGGGCGTCGTCTTTCATGTGATCTCCCAATCAAGAACAAGTTTGAGGCAATCGGGGTCTTCGAAAGCGGTTCCATAAGCCGTTGGTGCATCCATCGCCGGAGCGATGTGGCTGATCAGATCCGCCAGCGACAACGCCCCGCTTTCGACCAGCGACCGGGTGGCGCGCATATCCTCGGGCGTCCATTCCGCCGCGATGCGCATCCGGGCTTCCTTCATGAAGGCAGGTGGGAACGCAAAGCTGAGAGGTTGGGAATAGAACCCGGTCAGTACAATCTCGCCGGTGCGCTTCAGGCGCGACACCAACGTGTTCAGGATCGCGCTGTCGCCAGACGCATCGTAGATGCAGCCGTAATCGCGACGCGGATCGTCCTCGGGGGCGACAACCTGATAGCCTCGGGCACCGTCGCGGCGGGCGGGGTTGGTTTCCCAAACCAGGGGTGCCGGAGCGCCGGCCGCAATGGTCAGACGTGCCAACAGACGGCCAACCACACCGTGGCCGACGATAAGCTCGGGCACCTGGTGCCCCAACCCAGCCATGGAATGCCGTGCCGTCGCCGCCAGCGCCAGCAGTGTCATCTCGCGTTGACAGCCCGAGTCGATAGGTGTGGCCCGGTTCGCATCCGTCACAATCAGCCGCGAAGACCCACCGAACAGACCATGCGCATCCTCGTAACAGGTGGCGCCGGGCACAAAGACAGCATCGCCGACTTTGTACCGGGTGTCGGCCCCGGCCTCGACCACTTTGCCGACGGCCTCGTAACCCGGCACAAGCGGGTAACCCATGCCGGGGAATGGTGGCATCTCACCGGACCAAAACAGTTTTTCCGTTCCTGTCGAAACACCGGAATGCCGAATTTCAACCACCAGATCCTGTGCGGATGGTGGCGACAACGTCACGGGCGCGACGGACAGATGCCCGGGTCCGTGCAGTACAACGGCTGAAGATCTCACGGTCTTCCCTCCCCTCGCCTCGTTTGGCGCACCCACAAGGTGAGTCCATGGCGAGCTTTCATGTCAGTTTAACTTTACGTAGCAATCTGTCAATTAAAACTGACACATTGAGGCGATATTCACGTCTTTACCCCGGCTTGACGGCGGTGAGCGTTGAGGTGATGTAACCGCGCAACGGCTTGGGAGACGCGATATCCCGAAATCCCGCCGCCTTGACCAGTTTACCGATATGGTCCGCTGTGCGCGTCTTTCCGGTGCCCATCGCCAGCGTGTAGATCGCAAAATACACATCCGTGATCGGATCGGGCGCGTTGCGGCCCGACATTGGTTCGGAAATGATCAGACGACCGCCCGCTGGCAGTGTCTGATAGACCTTCGCCAACAGGTTCTGAACCGTCTGGTCGCTGTGATCGTAAAGCACCCGGATCAGGCTGATCGCATCCGCGCCGGAGGGCAGCGCGTCAGAGATAAAACTGCCGCTTAGACAGCTTATACGCCCGGCCTGACCAACGCTGTCCAGATAGGATTGCGCAGCCGCTCGGGTTTCAGGCAGATCGAACAAGGTCAATTGCATCAGCTCGTTCTGCCGGGCAACTTCGGCCAGAAACGCACCGCTGCCGCCGCCGACATCCAACAGATGACGCACAGAATGCAAGCTGACCTGCCGCAACGTGTCTTCGGCCACCAGGGCCTGACTGCGCGCCATCAACAAAGAGTACCGCGCGGCCTGATCCGCACCGACCTGCGCCGCGTCATGCACATACGGCCAAAAGCGCGACAGTTCTGAACCGGATCCGTCTTTCAGGAACGCGGCCGGGGTTTCAAGATCGCGGTACAAAGCGCGGTGATGCAGGATCATGTCAGCCAATCCCGGCACGCCGCGCAGGGCGGCACCCTTGCGCGCAAGACAATAGGCCGTATCGCGACGGGACCGTAAAAACCCGAGGGCCGCGCCGGCGCGCAGAAACACGTCCAGCCGGTCCGCATCGACACTGAGTTTATGAGCCAGTTGGCGCGCGGTCATCGGCCCGTCCGCCAGATGCTCCAACACTTCCAGTTCAACCAGAGCCATCAGAACCTGACTGGACACAAATCCCTGAATAACTTGAAAAATTTCTGATCCGTCCCGCCGCGCCATCCAGCGCGCCACAGGTAGCCGCATCGCCAGAGACTGTATATCGGGCCGGGCCAGCAAACGGCCAAACCACGTTCCAAAGGAAGGCCGCGTTGCAGTATAACGCGACCGCCCTTCCATCAGGCTTTTGCGACAGTCGGCGCAACCGGCGTCAATGCTTCGGCCTGTTTGCGCACCAGTTTGGCTAGAATAGCCTCACCCGGGCAGGACGGGATCGAGGATATTGCACCGCTCAGAATGTCATTGAGCCGTTGAATCGCACCCTGAACCCCAAGCTGTTCAACCGCGCTTGGACGGCCGTGCAGGTCATCCTGCCCCGCCGGTTTGCCCAGCGTCTTTTCGTCATACAGCGCGTCGCGCAGATCGTCCGCGACCTGGTACGCCTCACCGATTCTGGCACCCAATTCGTACCAGGGATCCGGATCATGTCCCGCAGCAACGGCACCCATTTGCGTGGCCGCAACGAACAGTGCACCGGTCTTGGACCGATGATAAGGACCCAGATCAATTGTTGTTTCGCTTTCCCAGCCTTGTCCGGCACAAATGCCGTGCGGCATCCCGGTCTGGCGTGCCAACAAGGATAATAGCTGCAACGCGCGCTGCGGCTCTGGTGCTGCGGCCCGCGTCAGTGTTTCAAACGCAAGAACAATCAGGCTGTCACCAGCAAGCACCGCCAGAGGTTCGGAAAACGCCCGATGGACCGATGGTTTGCCACGCCGGACATCTGCGTCGTCGAAACACGGCAGATCGTCATGCACCAGACTGGCGCAGTGAATGAACTCCAACGCCGAGGCCGCTGCATCAGAAACGCCGGGCCGGTCGTCTCCGCAGGCAAGAGCAACCGACATCAGGATGGTTGGTCGTACCCGCGCACCACCCGGAAAACACGCATAATCAAGAGCTTCGGCAAGTTGCCCCGGTGCAGGCTTGGCCCGCGAAAGCGCGATGTTCTGTTTAATAGCGGCATTGATCCGTGTCTGCAGTTCCATGCGCATCCCTTCGCCAAGGTCAATGTGAAAGTTTTAATTGACACTAATATGTAAATTACACTGGACAGTTATGTGTCATGAGTCAACAATTCCTTATGAATGCAACACCTACGCATGCGCGCGACGCTGTCATCGTTGGCGCGGGGATTGGCGGCCTGTGCAGCGCCGCCCGGCTGTGTGCGGCGGGGTTCAACGTGACTGTTCTGGAACAGCACAGCGGTCCGGGTGGCAAAATCCGCACTGTTCCCTCGAGGTCCGGGCCGGTGGATGCCGGACCAACCGTTCTGACGCTCAGGCATGTTTTTGACGATGTGTTCGCAAGCCTGGCAGAACGGCTGGACGATCATATTCACTTGACCAAACTCCCGATCATTGCGCGCCACTTCTGGCCTGACGGCACTGTGCTGGATCTGCACGACACCCTTCAGGCGAACCGCAAGGCCGTCGCCTGGGTGTTCGGCGCTCGGGCCGAAGCAGAGTTCCTGCGGTTTCACAAAGAAACAGACGCGTTGTTCACCGCGCTGGACACGCCGATGATCAGCCAGCCCCAGCCGTCGCAAATGCGTCTGGCTGCGACAATGCTGGGGCATCCGTCCTTGATCGGTGCGATGGCGCCGCTGCGCACTTTGCGCAAGCAGCTTGAGCATCGTTTCAGCGACCCGCACCTGGTCCAGCTTTTTGCCCGATACGCGACCTATGTTGGAGGCGTACCGCAACGATCCCCGGCCTTGCTGAGCCTGGTCTGGCAAGCCGAGGCCGCCGGGGTCTGGTGCGTCCAGGGCGGCATGCAATGTCTGCCCAAAGCGCTTGAGGCCCTGTGCAAGCGCCACGGTGTGACCTTCGAATACAACAAACCGGTTGCGGCTGTTGTGACCAGCGGCAAATCGGTCAGCGGCGTGCAATGCACGGACGGGTGCACCATTGATGCGGATCTGGTGGTCTTTAACGGCGATCCCCGGGCGCTGGCGGCAGGAGCGCTGGGCCCCGATGTCGCCTATGTCGCACCGCAAACCCTGACGACCGATCGCAGCCTGTCCGCAGTGGTGTGGAGCTTTGACGCAATCCCAGCAGGTCGCAACCTAAGCCATCACAATGTGTTCTTTACCGCCCCTGGATCGCAGGAGTTTCAGGCGTTGCAGGCCGGTCAGTTTCCGCGTGAGCAATCAATTTACGTGTGCGCTCAGGATCGCGGACCGGAAACAACCCAAAGCCCCGGAACGGCCGAACGGTTCGAGATTATCCTGAACGCACCGCCACTAGGCAGCTTTCCACAGACCGATATGGAGTTTCAGACATGTCAAAAACGAACATTCGACCTGCTTCGCCGGTTCGGTCTGATCTTCGATCCAATGCCGGGGCCCGCATCTCTGACGCGACCAGTGGATTTCGAGACCCTGTTTCCATGCAGCACAGGATCGCTTTACGGGCAGAGCCCGCATGGGATGACGGCGGCATTGAAACGCCCAAGGGCGCGAACATCGATCCAGGGGCTTTACCTGACCGGAGGCGGCACCCACCCGGGGGCGGGCCTGCCGATGGCGGCGCTCTCCGCCCGGCACGCGGTCGAAACGATCTTGCAGGACCGAACTTTGACATCAGCGTTCCGCCAAACGGATATGCGTGGTGGTATGTCGACGGTATCAGCGCCGATCAAAGCCGGGCAATCTCGATCATAGCCTTTATCGGGTCGGTTTTTTCGCCCTGGTATCGCTGGTCGGGGCGCAAAGACCCTGAAAATCATGTCTGCATCAATGTCGCCACTTATGGGCCTGGCGGACGTTTCACAATGACGGATCGCGGACGTTCCGCGTTGAAACTGACATCTGACAGCATCACCGTTGGGCCGTCGTCAATGCGATGGTGCGGAGACAGCCTGGTCATCGACATCGACGAGATCGGTGCTCCACCCCTGATTTCACCTGTGCGCGGTCAGGTTGTACTAAGCCCGACCGCCATGACGCAGGTTGAACTGCCTCTGACCAACGACAGCGCCCATATCTGGCGCCCGTTCGCACCTACCGCCGGCATTCAGGTCGATCTGAATGCACGCGGCTGGCAATGGGACGGGCATGGCTATTTCGATGCGAATTTTGGAACACGCGCTTTAGAGGAGGACTTCAGCGACTGGACCTGGGGACGGTTTCCCACGTCCGGGGGCAGTACATGTTTCTATGATGCAAAGCGGCGCGATGGCAGCACGCTGAGCCGCGCGGTTTTCTTTACCGAAACCGGAGAACACGCGGTTGCACCGCTGCCGCCGAAAACGCGGCTCGGACGCAGCCTGTGGGGCGTTCGGCGCGAAACACGCGCAGACGCCGGGTATCGCCCACGTCAGGTGATGAACATGCTCGACGCGCCGTTTTATTCCCGCGCGATGGTCAAAACACAACTCTCGGGTGAAGAAACAGTGGGCGTCTACGAAGCGCTTGATCTTCGCCGCTTTCGGTCACCACTGCTTAAGCCGATGCTGGCCGTGCGCGTTCCACGCCGGGCAAACTGGCGATTTTAAGACTCGATCGGAGGCGGGTTGTTGGCCACTTGCGGGTTCAGTTGCAGCACCGACCAGTTCAGCGCAGCGGCGACGCTGACCCAGATCAGGTAAGGGACAAACAGTATTCCCGCCCATGTATCAACAGCCCACAGCGCCAGCAAGGTCGCCGCGACCGACACCCACAGAGCAGACAGAACAACCATTCCGGCGCGCAAGCGCCTAAGCCCGAAAAACACCGGGGTCCACAAGGTGTTTATCGCAATCTGCAACCCCCAAAGCGCCAGCGCAAGGCTGGCATCGCCCTGCACCGCCACGCGGGCACCTGCCCAGGACATGCAGATGTACAGCGTTGTCCAGGCGACCGGAAACAGCCAGTTTGGCGGCGTCCAGGCCGGCTTGCGCAGATCGCGGTACCATTGCCCCGGCGGGAACATTCCCCCTGTCGCGCCTGCTGCCGTGCAGGCGGCGAAGAAGATAACGAAATACAGCGCAAATGTCATTGCATATGGACCCTGGCGGCGGACGTCATGCGATGTCGGCGCGCCTGCTCCTGTATCTGCAATTGGGCAAAGGCTGTGTACAACGTTTCGCTCCAGTCCGTTTGCGTGCTGCCATTACAAGCAGCAGCCTCGACCAGAAACGCGGTTTCCGGCAAGGACCGTGCATAAAGGCGCGCGGACCGCGGCGCAACCGTGCTCAGAGCTGTGCGGCAAGTCGACCACGCCAGCCAGCCCAGTTTCTGGGCTGCGCCCGTCCGGGCCCGCCGCGATACGCTGTCAAACCCCGCATGACGGATTTGTCCGCCGATCCCGGCATAGACAAAGCGGGCCGCATAAATCCCAGGACGGCATTGAATCGGCAGCTCCGCGATGCCGGATTCCGACCGCTGATACAGCTCTTGCGCCTGCCTCAACAGCCGGGCGACACATATTTTGATACCCGGTTCAGCGCGAGGATTCGCCATGAAGGTATCGGGATCTATGCCTTCCTCGTGCAGCCAGTTCAGCGGTAGGTACAGACGGTTCTCGCGCGCATCTTCACCAACATCACGGGCGATATTGGTCAGTTGCATCGCAACACCCAGATCACAGGCCCGGGCCAAAGCGTCGGCGTTTCGCTCACCCATCAGCACCGCCATCATCACACCCACGGCACTGGCGACGCGTGCAGAATAGGCGACCAGGTCGGACAACGTATCATACTTGCGTTCCATCGCGTCCCAGGCCAGACCTTCCAGCAATGCCTCGGGCAGCGCGCGCGGCATGTCATAGCTGTCCACCAGCGCGGCAAAGGCACGGTCCGTCGGGGTGTTCCGGGGACGACCGGCATAGGCCAGTTCCAGACGGTCTTTCAACATCAGGACAGCAGCTGCCTTTTCCGATTTCAGATCGACCGCGTCGTCAGCCAGACGACAGAACGCATATAGCGCCAGGGCCGGATCACGAACGGATCGCGGCAACAGACGGGACGCGGCGTGAAATGACAACGACCCATGCTTGATCGCATCCCGGCAGAACTGCATGTCTTGCGGATCGATCATGGCGCCACCACCGGATCGGGAACAAGTTTCGCCAGAACCTCGGCACTGCTGATCACACCCGGCAACCCGGCACCGGGATGCGTGCCGGCCCCCACCAGATAAAGGCCCTTGGCTTCTTCGCTGACGTTATGCGGACGGAACCACGCACTTTGCAGAATACGCGGTTCAATCGAGAACCCGCATCCCAGCGGCGACAGATACCGATCCCTGAAGGTGTCCGGCGTGAACACCTCAGAAGCGGACAGATGCCGACCTAAACCGGGCAACAGCTGATCTTCAAGCACGGCCTGAACACGCTGACGATAGGTTTCCGCATGCGTCGCCCAATCAACGGAATTCGCGTGCCCCAGATGCGGAACCGGGCTGAGCGCATAAAACGTGTCATCCCCGTCCGGAGCAACAGTCGGATCCGTGATCGAGGGGCGATGGATGTACAGGCTCATATCCTCGGCCAGATCGCCCGTTTGAAAGATATCGTGGATCAACCCGCGATAACGCGGCCCGTTCAGAATCGTGTGGTGTCCGACATCCGGCCAAAGATCGCGGGTGGCTTTGGTGCCGAAATACCAGACAAACAACCCCATGGACCAACGTGTCCGCGTTAGCCGCGCATTGGTCCAGCGTTTGCGCCTCATATTACGCAGCAGTTTGGAATAGGTGTGGCCCGGGTCAGCATTCGAGACGACGATGTCGGCGCTGATCACTTCTCCTGTGGTCAACCGTACCCCTTTGGCGGCACCGGCAGACAGCAGGATTTCATCCACCTCGGAATTCTGGCGCACCAATCCGCCCTGATCGGCAATGACATCGCGCATGGCCCTGGCAATCGCAGCGACGCCGCCGACGGCGTAGTGGACGCCGTACGCTTTTTCCAGATGGCTGACCAGAATGTACATCGACGTCACCCGCGTCGGATCGCCGCCAATGAACAAAGGATGGAAACTGAATGCCATGCGCAGACGCGGATCCGTGAACCGTTTCGCGGCATGTGCGTATACCGACCGATCGGCCCGCATTCGGGCGAAAGTCGGAAGAACCCTGATCAGATCGCCCAGACGGTTCATCGGGCGGCGGCCAAGATCCTCGAACCCGAACAGATATCTGGCCTCGCTGTCTTTGAGGAATTTTCGCAAACCGGGCACGTCGCCCGGTGACAGTTTCGCCACCTCGGCTTCCATCGCCTCGGGGTCTTGCCGGGCGGCAAATGTCGATCCGTCCGGCCACCGGATTTCATAAAAAGGATCCAGCGCAACCAGCTCGACATCCTCATCGAAATTGCGTTCGCAGTCTGCCCAGAGATCGCGGAATACCTCGGGCACAGTCACAATGGTCGGGCCCAGATCAAATCTGTGCCCGTCCCGCCAGATCGCCGAACCGCGCCCGCCAGGGGCATCCAGCCGATCCAGAACCGTAACCCTGTAGCCTTTGGCGCCAAGCCGCATGGCTGCCGCCAAGCCGCCCAATCCTGCGCCGACAACCACCGCATGGAGCCGCGCATCCCCAACCGGGGTTGCATCATTTGCAAGTTTCGGATCCAGGCGAGTCATCCGTCAGCGGCCCAATCTGTTCACTAAAATTGACACACTCCAGGAAGAGTCTTCCGATTTTGACGCTAATATGTCAATCTAAACTGACACTATGGAGGTTCGATCATTCAAGTCGCAACCCTGAGCCTGTTTCGTTTCGACGGCTTTTTGGGCCGTTTGGGTGCCTTTGCCATGATGGGGCTGGCGCGCTGGCCCTTGTCACGCCTGAGTGGTCTGGAGTTCTGGAAACTCTGCGGTTCGGGCACCGGAGAAGGTTTTACACCACGCCCGAACACAGCTGTCTGGGCGATTCTCTGCGTCTGGACAGACCAACAAACTGCGCAGAGCCGCTTGCAGGGGGCGCGGCCATTCAGATGGTATCGGAAAAACGCTTGTGAACACTGGACGGTATTTTTACGTCCGATCTCGTCCCGCGGTGCATGGTCGGGTCACAACCCGTTCCACGTCGACAGTTCCGAACCGGCCGGTCCGCTGACCGCCGCGCTGACCCGGGCAACGCTCAAGCCGAAAATCCTGATGCGATTCTGGCGCAGGGTGCCCGATATCAGCCAGATGATCGGTGCAAATTCGGACGTTCTGATGAAAGTCGGGTTGGGAGAGGTGCCGTTCCTGCATCAGATCACCTTCTCGATCTGGCCTGACACCGGGTCGATGGCCGCCTTTGCCCGTCATCCCGGCCCGCATTCCGAAGCCGTCAAAGCGGTACGCGACGGCAATTGGTTCCGCGAAGAACTTTACGCAAGGTTCGACGTTTTAAACGAAGCCGGCCACTGGGAAGGGAAGCACCCGGTGGTCTTGAAGGAGGGTCAGGACAACACATGACGCACGCGTTTCCATTCTCCGCAATCGTAGGTCAGGATCAGATGAAACTCGCCATGATCCTGACGGCGATTGATCCGAAACTGGGCGGGGTTCTTGTCTTTGGCGACAGGGGCACCGGCAAATCCACCGCCGTCCGCGCACTGGCCGCGCTGTTGCCGCCGATCAAGGCGGTCGAAGGTTGCCCGGTGCAATCCGCGACACGGGCCGCGTGTCCGGATTGGGCCGAGGTGGCAGAGACCGCCGAAACGCATGAATACCCCACCCCCGTTGTCGATCTGCCCTTGGGCGCGACCGAAGATCGGGTGACCGGCGCACTGGATATTGAACGCGCATTGGTGAATGGCGAGAAAGCGTTTCAGCCTGGCCTGCTGGCGCAGGCGAACCGGGGCTACCTGTATATCGACGAGGTCAACTTGCTGGAAGACCACCTTGTAGACCTGTTGCTCGACGTGGCGCAAACCGGTGAAAATGTGGTCGAGCGCGAGGGGCTTTCGATCCGCCATCCGGCCCGCTTTGTGCTGGTCGGGTCCGGCAACCCCGAAGAAGGTGAACTGCGCCCGCAATTGCTGGACCGGTTCGGTTTGTCGGTCGAGGTCCGATCGCCAGACGACATCGACCAGCGGGTCGAGGTCGTGCAACGTCGCGATGCGTTTGAATTGCGACCCGACAAATTCCTTAGGAAATGGCACCGCGAGGATACCCGCGTCCGCAACGCCATCCTGAGCGCCCGCGATACATTACAGGACATCAAGGTGCGCAAACGCGAACTGCGCGATTGCGCGGAATTGTGCATTGCGCTGGGGTCTGATGGGCTGCGCGGAGAATTGACGCTGGTGCGCGCGTGTCGCGCATTGGCGGCATATGAAGGCGCAGCCTCGGTCACGCGCCGCCACATCCGTCGTATCGCGCCAATAGCGCTGGCTCACCGCCTGCGCCGCGATCCAATGGACGAAGCCGGATCGGTCGCGCGCGTGCGCCGTGCGCTGGACGAGGTTCTGGGATGACGCAATCGCCCGATCCGTGGGCGCACATCTGGCAAGCCCTGCGCCTGTTTGCCGTCGACCCGGCGGGGCTGGGCGGTATTGCAGTGCGTGCCCGGGCCGGACCTGCCCGCGACATCTGCGTTGCAGCTTTGCCTGATCTGGGCCTGCCGCGGCAACGCCTGCATCCTTCTTTGACGGATGCCGAATTGTTTGCATCCATAGATTTCGCCGCCACCCTGACCAATGGTCAACCCACTTATCGCCCTGGCCTGTTGGCCCGTCCGGCGGCCTTTCACCTCAGCATGGCCGAACGCTGCTCTGCGGAACTGGCGGCAAAACTGGCGACCAGGCTGGATGAAACGGCGTCGTGCCTCATCGCCTTCGACGAAGGAGCCGGGCCGGAAGAAACCCTGACCGCAGCCCTGACGGACCGTCTGGGTTTGCGCATCGATCTGACGGATTTGCGGGCATGTGATCTGCCCGACCCGGATGCAGTTGATCTGGCGCGCGCGCGCGAAGCCTTGCCGGACATTCAGTCAACGGGCGAGGATATTGCGACTCTGGTACATCTTGCGGCCCGTTTGGGGATCGCCAGCCTGCGCGCACCGTCTTTTGCACTGAAGGCCGCGCGATGCAGCGCCGCTTTGAACGGGCGCGCCTGTGTTGCAACGGAAGACCTAGAACTTGCCGCCACGCTGATTTTGGCGCATCGCGCAACCGTGCTGCCGACACCGGAACCAGAGACGGACGCGCCCGCGCCCGAACAACCCGCGCCGTCCACCTCGTCGGACAGTTCGCCGGACCAGGATGTGCTGGTCGACGCGGTGCGCATGGCATTGCCTGACGGCATTCTGGCTCAGGCCGCGCCCCGTCGGGCCGGAGCAACAGGCACCGGCGCCGGCGACGCGCGGCTTGCGCGCCAGCGCGGCAGACCGGTTGCCCCGCGGCGGCGCCGGCCGGATGGGCGCAGCCGTGTCGACCTGATCGCAACGTTGCGCATGGCCGCGCCATGGCAGAAGCTGCGCCGCGCCGCCGAAGGTCAGGTCAGCGTGTTGCCCGGCGATATTTGCCTGAAACGCTTTGAGACACACGCCGAACGGCTGTTGATCTTCCTTGTGGACGCATCCGGTTCGGCCGCGCGGGCGCGCCTGAACGAGGCCAAAGGTGCGGTCGAACATCTGCTCGCCCGCGCCTATGCGCATCGCGACCACGTTGCACTCATCGGGTTCCGCAATGCCTCAGCCGATGTGCTTTTGCCGCCGAACAGGTCTTTGGTATTGGCGAAAAGACGGCTGGCCGCCTTGCCCGGCGGGGGCGCAACCCCTTTGGCCGACGGGCTGCAATGCGCCGGTCTGATGGCCGGCAGCGCGCACAGACGTGGCATGACCCCGACGGTTATCCTGTTGACGGACGGGCGGGCAAATGTCGCACTGAACGGACAGCGCAACCGCCAACAAGCCACACGGGACGCAGAATTGACGGCAGACTGGCTGCGTGCCTCGAACATCCGCAGCGTGGTTCTGGATACAGCGATCCGGCCGCAGAAAACCCTGCAAAGCCTGGCCCATCGCATGGGGGCGGATCATATCGCCCTGCCACGCGCCTCGACCTCGGGCATGACACGAGCCATAGAAACAGCGATCAGCACCTGAAGATGGACTGGCAGCGCGATCTACCGACATGGCCGCATAATGAATGGTCCCGTCGTGTGGTCTGCAAACCTCATCGCTGGCATGTGCAAGAGAACGGCCAGGGGCCAACCGTGTTGTTTCTGCATGGCGCAGGATCGTCCACGCACAGCTGGACCGCCCTGATGACTGACCTGTCCCGCGATCATCATGTGGTCGCAATTGACCTGCCCGGGCACGGTTTCACGGTCATGGGTGCAACCAACCGCAGCGGCCTGGACGCGATGTCCGAAGATCTTGCGGCCTTGTGCCAGCAGGAAGGATGGCAACCAGACAAGATCGTCGCGCATTCCGCCGGGGCGGCGATTGCAGTCCGGTTGTGCAATACTTTGGCGCAACCATCGGGCCAATCGCCCTTGATGCTCAGCATAAATCCCGCCTTCGAGGATTTCGAAGGCTACGCCGGGGTTCTTTTTCCGCTGATCGCCAAATCCCTTGCCATCAACCCATTGACCCCTTGGTTTTTCACTCTGGGTCCGGATGCAATTCCCCGGGCCGAGCGCCTGATCGCGTCGACCGGCTCGCACATCCCGCAGGAACAATTGCAACTTTACGCCCGCCTTCTGAAGGACAAAACCCATGTGCGCGGCGCGCTGTTCATGATGGCGCAGTGGTCGCTGAAGAACTTTGAGGCAGAACTGGCACGGTGTGCCGCACGGATCACAATTGCAGTTGGGTTAAACGACAAAGCTGTTCCTCCGGCGCGCGCACGCGCGGCGCTGCAATACCTGTCCGATTCAAATTTGGTCGAATATGATGGTCTGGGGCATCTTGCGCACGAAGAAGCCCCAGACTTATTTCTCTCTCTCCTCCGATCAGCCGCATTTTCCACAGCCTGAGGAAACCGGCTCCGCCATTTTTTGGAGTTGTTTTTGGTTTTGAGGGGTGAGTGTGTACCCCCCCGGTGGTGATTTCGGGGGGGTTTGTTTTACTCTGCGGCTTCTTGGTATTCTTCCATTGGTGGGCATGTGCAGATGAGGTTTCGGTCGCCATATGCGTTGTCGACGCGGTTGACCGGTGGCCAGTATTTGTCGACGCCCATGGAGCCCGGGGGGAAGCAGGCCTGTTCTCGGGTATAGGGTCGGTCCCAGTCGCCGACCAGATCGCGCACCGTGTGAGGGGCGTTTTTCAGCGGGTTGTTGTTCGCGTCCACGCGCCCGTCGATGATGTCCTGCGCTTCGGCCCGGATCGAGAG
>JBCCIK010000050.1:0-22612 GCA_039028255.1 Pseudomonadota bacterium
CCATTATGCCCCAGATCGAGAGCTTGATAGCCTGAGAGGGAAGAAGATCTCAGCGAGAGGTTGCGTGTGGAAGTGAACGTAATTTCGGGAAAACTGCACAAAACAGCTTGATCCGACCGATCTGATCAACCCGCGCTCGGCCATTTCCGGCTCGACCGATCTGGAGGTGCGCGAGACCAAGCACCTGTATCTGCGCCAGTCTGCGATGAAAGATCAGTTGGATGCCTGGATTGACGGCAAGACCGACTGGCCAATCCTCACCACCTCGATTGCCAAGAAATGGCTGCATGACGGCGACGGGCTACAGGATCGTGGCATTACCCGCGATCTGGACTGGGGTGTGCCCGTCAAGAAAGGCGACCAGGACTGGCCAGGCATGGAGGGCAAGGTCTTTTATGTCTGGTTCGATGCACCGATCGAATATATCGCCTGTGCAAAGGAATGGGCGGATGCGAACCGCAAGCCTGATGCCGAATGGGAACGTTGGTGGCGGACTGACAAAGGCGCTGATGACGTGCGTTATTTGCAGTTCATGGGCAAAGACAACGTGCCGTTCCACACACTGAGTTTCCCGGCCACCATTCTGGGATCGGGCGAGCCGTGGAAAATGGTCGACCACCTGAAATCGTTCAACTATCTGAATTACGACGGCGGACAGTTTTCGACCTCGCAAGGGCGCGGCGTGTTCATGGATCAGGCGCTGGACATTTTGCCAGCCGATTACTGGCGCTGGTGGCTGTTGAGCCATGCACCGGAAAGCAGTGACAGCGAGTTCACGTGGGAGAATTTCCAGCAGTCGGTGAATAAAGACCTGGCCGACGTCCTGGGCAACTTTGTCAGCCGGATCACCAAATTCTGCCGCTCGAAATTCGGCGAAGCTGTGCCCGACGGCGGCAGCTATGGTGATCGCGAAACCGCACTGGTTGACGAATTGACCCAGCGTATCCGCACCTATGAAGGGTACATGGAGGCGATGGAAGTTCGCAAATCCGCGCAAGAGCTGCGGGCGATCTGGGTGGCTGGCAACGAATATCTGCAAGCTGCCGCGCCCTGGTCGACCTTTAAGGAAGATCCCGAACAGGCGGCTGTGCAAGTGCGTCTGGGCCTGAATCTGATCCGACTTTACGCCGTGCTCAGCGCCCCGTTCATCCCTGATGCCTCGGCCCGTATGCTAAGTGCGATGAACACGCTGGACACCGCTTGGCCGGATGATGTGGCAGCCGCGCTGACCGCCCTGCCCGCAGCGCATGATTTTTCTGTTCCCGATGTGCTGTTTGCTAAAATCACCGATGAACAGCGCTGCGATTGGCAGACCCGTTTCGCCGGAACCCGAGCATAATCCGGCATGGCAACAGGGGCCGCGCGGCCCCTGTCATTTGATTGTTTGCACCGTAAGGGTTGATCAGCGCCCGGTTGTTCGACCCGGCACCTAAGTTGTCATCCGGCAAGGGAAATTCAGGTCGCGCGCCTGCGCGCTTCGTATTCAAGAAGCTTGAGATATGCCGCCAAAACGGCCATCCTGACCGAAAGCTCCATCGACTCGGTCGGGGATGGATCACCCCCGGACGTGCAATTTCAATCATAAACGAGGCACGCGCCATGGCCCCTGCACTGAAGAAACCGATTTTTTACGCCAATGGGTCAGCCAAGGTTATCGGACGTTGTTTTGCGGTGCTTGCAATAGCAATCATGACCCAGTCAGCCTGGGCACAGGATCAAAGCGACGCACCGCCGCCCAAGGTTTCAATTGCAGCCGCCTATACGCAGGAAATTACAGATGAGGCGGTGTTCATCGGCCGTGCCGAAGCGATCGACGGGGTCGATATCGTGGCGCGCGTGAACGGTTTTCTGGAAACCCAGAATGTCGAAGACGGTGCGTTGGTGGCCAAGGATGATCTGTTGTTCACAATTGAGCCTGACCTGTACGAAGCAACGCTTGAGGCGCGCAAGGCCGATCTCGACCGGGCTGAGGCCAATCTGGAACTGGCAAAGGTCGATCTGGCCCGTAAAGAAGAATTGTTCAAACGCGACGCAACCCCGGAATCCGAACGTGACATCGCACGCGCAAACGAACTGGTGGCCGAGGCCGAGGTCAAAGCAGCCAAATCCGCCATTCAGCAGGCAGAGCTGGATTTGAGTTATACGCAGATACACGCGCCGTTTGCCGGCCGTATCGGGCGTGTTGAAACCAGCGTTGGTGATGTTGTCGGACCATCCAATCCGCCTTTGGTCAATCTGGTCAGCGAGGCGCCGATTTATGTGAATTTCTCGTTAAATGAAAAGCAATTTACCTCTGTTCTTCAACAGTTTGGTGAGACCGCAAGTTCTCTGGCCGAAAGCACCAAAAGCCCCAATGTCCATGTCACGTTGCCCAACGGCACAGATCTGGACGAAACGGGCGAGATTGTTTTCGTCGACAACCGGATTGATCCGCTGACCGGTGCGATCACGGTGCGAGCCGAGTTCGACAATGCCAACCGGCTGATCATCGACGGGGCATTTCTGAACGTTTATATCGAAGCCCTTGAACCGACGCTTCAGATCCTGATCCCGCAGGCCGCGTTGCAGCGCGATCAAAGGGGCGAGTTTGTTCTTGTCGTCAACGATAAACAGATGGTGGAACAGCGTTATATCACCACCGGTGACACCGTAGAAACGGCCATTATCGTCACCGATGGGCTGCGCGAGGGCGAAAGTGTTATTGTTGAGGGGCTTCAGCGTGTGCGGCCCGGCGTGGCCGTGGACGCGGTTGTCGCTTCTGAGCAGCCGGGAGAATAAGGCATGTTCTCAGCCCTGTTCATCAGCCGGCCCAAGCTGGCGCTTGTCATCTCGCTTGTCCTGACAATTATGGGCGGCATCGGCTATATGGTTCTGCCGGTCGCCCAGTTCCCGGACATCACCCCCCCGGTGGTCAGCGTAACCACCACATATACAGGGGCAAATGCCGAGACCGTGGAAAACACCGTCGCCGCCCCGATCGAGGCACAGGTGAACGGTGTGGACGACATGATCTACATGACGTCAACCTCATCGGATAACGGATCCTATTCACTGAATATCACGTTCGAAGTCGGCACCGACCCGGACATTGCGTCGGTCAACGTGCAGAACCGGGTGGCACAGGCTATGTCCTCGCTGCCGACCGAGGTGACATCCTCGGGTGTCGTGACGCAGAAGGCATCGACCAATATGCTGTTGCTGGTGACCTTGACGTCGCCCAACGAGACGTATGACAGCGTGTTCCTGTCGAACTATGCCTCTATCAACCTCAAGGATGCGCTGGCCCGGATTCAGGGTGTGGGTAAGGCGGATGTTCTGACCAACCTGGAATACGCCATGCGCATCTGGATGGATCCGGACCAAATGGCCGCCCTGTCCATCACACCAGGCGATGTCATCAACGCCATCCGGGAACAGAATATCGAAGTTTCCGCTGGCTCTATCGGTTCTCCCCCCGTGCCCGAAGGGCAGACCTTTCAGTACACGATCAAGACCAAGGGGCGGCTGACCTCGGCTGCCGAGTTCGGCGAAATCGTAATTCGCACCGGTGACGCCGGTTCCATTGTGCGCGTGCGCGACATTGCGCGCGTCGAACTGGGCGCGCAGTTTTATTCCGCATCCGGGTTTTTTCAGGCGGTTCCGGCCACGGTAATCGGCATTTACCAGGCGCCCGGTGCAAACGCGCTGGCTGTGTCTGAACGGGTGCAGGCCGAGCTTGAGAGACTGTCGCGATCCTTTCCGACGGATGTGGAATACGAGGTGCCGTTTAACACCACGGACTTTGTCGAGGCGTCGCTCAACGATGTCGTGTCGACCCTGATCCTGACGTTTATTCTGGTGATCTCGGTGGTGTTTGTGTTCCTGGGCAACTGGCGGGCAACAATCATACCCGCTGTCGCCATCCCGGTGTCATTGATAGGCACGTTTGCCTTTCTGCTGGCCTTTGGCATGTCGCTGAACACGATCTCGTTGTTTGCTCTGGTGCTGGCCATCGGCATCGTGGTGGATGACGCCATTGTCGTGGTTGAAAACGTTGAGCGCATCATCGCGGATGAAGGGCTGCCCCCGGCCGAGGCGACCCGCAAGGCGATGGGTCAGATCACCGGCCCGGTTATTGCAACCACACTGGTTTTGCTGGCTGTCTTTGTGCCAGTGACCTTCATGCCGGGTATTTCAGGTCGACTGTATTCGCAGTTCGCGGTCACGATTTCGACCGCTGTGGTGATTTCGTCCATCAACGCGCTGACCCTGTCCCCCGCATTGTGCGGGCTGGTTCTCAGGGCCCGGTCCGGCCCACCCAAGGGTGTTCTGGCGCTGTTCGAGAAGTTCATTGGCACAGTGCGCGGCGGCTATGTCGCGATTGTACGCAAGCTGCTGATCCTGCCTGTGGTCGCCCTGGGCGTCATCGTGGCCCTTGCCATGGGCACCGGCACGATCATGTCGAATACTTCCAGCGGGTTCATTCCGCTGGAAGACAACGGCTATCTGTTTGTGGATATCCAATTGCCAGACGCCGCCACACTGGAACGGACCGAGACCGTTTCGGCCCGGGTCGACGATCAGATCCGCGAAATTCCGGGTGTGGCCAGCACGGTTCTGGTCAACGGCTTTTCCTTGCTGAACGGAACAACCACCAACGGCGCGGCGATCTTTGTGAACCTGACCAACTGGGACGAACGACAGGAAGACGACCTGAGCGCGAACGCCATTCTGGCCAAGGTGCTGGCAATTGCCAACGGCGAATCCGCCGCATCAATCGTTGCGTTCAACCCACCGCCGATCCAGGGCCTTGGCATGTCGGCCGGGGTCGAGATGGAGGTACAGCAAACCGGCGGTGGTACACCGCAGGATCTGGCCTCGGCCGTTGGCTCGTTTGTCTATGCCGCCAATCAGCGCCCCGAGATCGGGCAAGCCTACACAACCTTCCGCGCCAACGTTCCGCAGTTGTTCGTCGATCTGGATCGGGAAAAGGCCAAGACGCTGCAGGTCTCGGTGGCTGAGATATTCCAGACCATGCAAGCTCAGCTTGGGTCGTATTACGTGAATGATTTCAACCTGTTTGGTCGTGTTTATCGCGTCATGATCCAGGCCGATGGTACGTACAGGGATAATGTCGATGACATCTCTGACCTGTATGTGCGGTCCAACAACGGTGACATGGTACCGCTTGGCACCCTGATCGATGTTGAAAACGTGTTGGGACCTGTTCTGCTGAAACGACACAATCTGTTCCGGTCCGCCACCGTCACGGCAGTACCGGCGCCGGGCCTGTCCAGCGGTGATGCGATCACGGTAATGACCGAGGAATCGGCCAACGCCCTGCCCCCCGGATATGCGTTTGAATGGACCGGGACGGCACAACAACAACTCGCGTCAGGCGGTTTGGTGATCGTGATTCTGGGGCTGGCCATCCTGTTCGGCTATCTGTTCCTGGTGGGCCAGTATGAAAGCTGGTCAATGCCGGTATCGATTCTGCTTTCGGTGATTGTGGCCTTGTTTGGGGCCGTTGCTGCCGTGGCGATCGTGGGCAGCGATATCAATCTGTATACGCAGATCGGGATGATCATGCTTGTGGGTCTGGCATCCAAGAACGGTATTCTGATCGTGGAATTTGCGATAGAGCAACGCGCCAAGGGGCTTTCGATCAAAGACGCCGCCGCCGAAGCCGCCTTTCAGCGGTTCCGGGCGGTCATGATGACGGCATTGTCATTCCTGTTGGGCGTGGTGCCATTGCTGGCGGCCAATGGCGCCGGTGCGGCCAGTCAAAAGGCCATCGGCGTGGCCGTGTTTGGCGGTATGCTGGCCGCAACGCTGGTTGGCGTCATTCTTGTCCCGGTTCTGTACGCCCTGATGCAGGGGCTGCGCGAATGGATCAAGGGCACAAAGAACGATCCGGACCCGTCCGAAACCACAGCCTGACCCCGAACCCATAGCCCCGCCACGCTGGCGGGGCTGGCCAAGATCGAACCTCAGGTATCTACTGCGGGCAAAACGGCGCGCTGATCCATCCATTCCTGAATGCGTGTGATCTGATCGCTACTCAGCCGCAATCCCAGCTTGTTGCGCCGCCATACAACGTCTTCCGCCTTGCGCGCGTATTCTTTGTCCATCAGCCAGCACAGCTCTCGCTCGGTCAGGGTGGCGCCAAACGCTTCACCCAGATCCTCTTTGGTCTGTGCATCGCCCAGAACCAGACGCGCTTCGGTGCCATAAGCGCGGATCAAACGCTCGGCCCAGGCCCGATCAACAAAGGCGAACTCGGTCTCAAGCTCTGCAATCAGGCTCTCCACCCCATCGACAGGAAAATCACCACCGGGCAAAGCCACACCTGCGGTCCACGGTCCGTGAAGATCGGGAAAATAGTCAGCGATCTTTTCCAGCGCATGTTCGGCAAGCCGACGGTAGGTTGTGATTTTTCCGCCAAACACATTCAGCAACGGCGCGCCGCCGTGATCGTCAAGTTTCAGCTTGTAATCGCGCGTCGCGGCGGTCGCGCTGCTGGCCCCATCGTCATACAATGGGCGAATGCCCGAATAGGTCCACACAATATCGTCCGGGGTCACCGGCGTTTGAAAATACTCTGAAGCAAACGCACACAGGTAGTCCCGCTCGGCATCTGAACACACAGGGCGTTCCGACGGGTCCGGATGTTCCTGATCCGTGGTGCCGATCAGGGTAAAATCCCGCTCGTAAGGAATGGCAAAAATGATGCGGCCATCTTCACCCTGGAAGAAATAGCATTTTCCGTGATCGAACAGTTTGCGGGTGACAATATGGCTGCCCTGCACAAGCCGGACGCCCTCGCGCGAGTTCACGTGAATTTTGGTCTGTATGATATCACCGACCCACGGACCGCCTGCATTGATCAGCATCCGGGCTTTGATCACGCGCGTTTCGTCAGTGTCGTGGTCTCTGATCGTTATTTCCCACAGATCGTCAACGCGCCGGGCCGCTACAACCTCGGTTCCGACCATGATTTTGGCACCACGGGCTTCGGAATCACGCGCGTTGAGCACAACAAGACGCGAGTCTTCAACCCAGCAATCCGAGTATTCATAGGCCGTTTTGAATTTGCCCTGTAACGGCGCACCTTCCGGAGTGTCCACCAGGGACAGCGAAGACGTGCCCGGCAGGATTTTCCGACCACCCATGTTGTCATACATAAACAACCCAAGCCGGATCAGCCACGCAGGCCGCCGCCCGCGCATCCAGGGCATGATCGTGCCCAGAACACGGGAAGTCGGCGTTTCCGAGTCAAACCGCATGCCCTTGTGGTACGGCAACACGAACCGCATTGGCCAACTGATATGCGGCATGGCCTTCAACAGCGTTTCCCGTTCGACCAATGCTTCGTGGACCAGCCGGAACTCGAAATACTCCAGATACCGCAGCCCGCCATGAAACAGTTTGGTCGAGGCAGACGACGTGGCCGAAGCCAGATCATTCATCTCGGCCAGAGTAACGGACAGCCCGCGCCCGGCCGCATCGCGTGCGATTCCGCATCCATTAATCCCACCACCGATGATAAACAGATCGCTAACATGATCGCTGTGCTGGTCCATGACCGCATGATTCCTCAGATTGGCACCTCACGCGCATATTGATGTGCACATTCGCATCGTCAACGCATATTTTCGTTTATTTTCTAAATTCACTCGATTTGAATGTTCTAACCTTATTTTTCGGCCAAATATCGCAAATGATCGTTGAATTTACCTTGCCAAAATCGACAAATAGAACAAAAACGAAAATCAACCGACAGACCGGAGCCACATCGTGTCGTTATCTTTTCGACAATCAGACATTCTGGACCTCGCCAAACAACGCGGCCGCGTTGCCGTCGACGATCTAGCAACGCATTTCGGTGTCACAGTTCAGACCATCCGGCGCGATCTGTCGGATTTGGCGGATTTGGGCCAGCTTGACCGGGTTCACGGCGGGGCCGTGCTGCGTTCGGGTGTGTCCAATATCGGCTACGAAGACCGGCGCACACTGAACCAGGATGCCAAGACCTGTATCGCACGCGCCTGCGCCCGTGACATTCCCGATGGTGCTTCTTTGTTTATGAACATCGGAACCTCAACCGAGGCTGTGGCCCGTCAATTGTTGCAGCACAAGAACCTGATGGTTGTGACCAACAACATGAATGTCGCCAACATTCTTGTCGAAAACCCCGATTGCGAAATCGTGGTCGCCGGAGGCGTTTTGCGGCGGTCCGATGCTGGATTGGTTGGCAACCTGACCGTTGCCACCATCGCGCATTTCAAGTTCGATTACGCGATTATCGGCTGTTCGGCGCTGGATACCGATGGAGACTTGCTGGATTTCGACTTTCAGGAAGTGCATGTCAGCCAGAAAATCACAGCTCAGGCGCGGCGCATCTTTCTGGTTGCGGATCATTCCAAGTTCCAGCGCTCGGCGCCTGCACGCATCACATCGCTAAGCGCAATTGACACCTTTTACACCGATCAGGCACCGCCTGCGGATCTGACGTCAAAATGCGCTGAATGGCAGACCGGATTGCGTTTGTGCCGGTAAGTCACAATTGCCTTTCAGCCAGACCCGTATCCGCGTGCTTGTCAGATCAGTGTGAGACTGACAGTATCCAAATCATCTGCACGGGTCGCACGCATAGGGAGATCGGATCATGATCGCATTATTGTTTGCGTTGTTTACGGGTGTCATGGGGCTGAACTATTTCAAAATGAAAACAGCTGCCAACGCATTGTTTTTCATTACATTGGCGTTAAGCGTGTACTGGTTCAAGTTCCATGCAACCAGCCAATTGACGATTCAGCTTTAAGGAGCGCGCGATGACACCTGAACTGTCCCGAACGCTCAACGCTTTTGGCATGCTGGTGGTCAGCATGGTTCTGTTTCTGGCCTACGTCTATCAACTGACACTCTACGAACTGCCATGCCCTTTGTGCCTGTTGCAGCGGGTGGGTTTTGTCGCCGTGGGCGTCGGTCTTGGACTTAACCTGTTATATGGTCCGCGACCGCAGCATTATGCGCTGATGCTGATTGCGGCCCTGTTCGGCGGCAGCGTTGCCGTGCGCCAGATCCTGCTGCACATCGTGCCGGGCACCGGCCATTATGGCTCACCCGTTCTGGGGCTGCATTATTACACTTGGTCTGCGATCTGTTTCTTTCTGATCCTGCTGGGAACAGCCGTCATGCTGCTGTTCGAACGCCAATACGCCAACGCCGACAGCGATGAACCGCGCTTTGGTGACAATAAACTGGCCAAAATCGCGTTCTTCGTGATGATGGGTCTGGCGGTTCTGAATGCCGGGACGTCGCTGCTGGAATGTGGTCCTGGTATTTGCGCCGATCCACCGACCAGCTACAAATTGATTGACGAGGTGGACAACAACAATTGAGGATGGGGCAACCTTCCCGATTGGAGGCACGAGCATGGGACTATTGGGACAGCCGCTGGGCTATTACGACTATCTGACATTTGTTGCGCTGATTCTGCTGCTGGCAGCGGTGATGGCGCTGTTTTTGTTCATCATGGGTCTGCCAGGACGGATTGCGATTAAACGCAACCATCCACATGCCGAAGCCGTCAAGATCATGGGATGGATGGGATTTCTGGCGGTTGTTCCCTGGGTTCACGCCTTTATGTGGGCGTTTCATGATGGTGTGACAATCGACATGCGCCGCGGTACCGAAGAAGAAAAAGAGTCCATACGCAAAGAGATCGAGCGCCTGGGCGGTACCGTAAAAGATGAATACAAGGCCGCGTCGGAAGAGACGCAGAAAAGCTAAGGCCAAAGGAATCACAAAACTATGTTCGTTGCCCTTGGCATTACACTTTTCTACATCATTTTTGTCTGGTTCATCTTCTTCAAGATGGAGTGGCTGAAATTCAATATTGCCTGGGGGATCGTATCATTCTGGGTTGGTGCGCATCTGCTGTTGATTTTTCTGGTCGCGCTGCGATTTTTCCAGCCTTTCTCGGTCGACAGCCACGTTGTGCGCTCGACCATTCAGATTGTACCCAAGCTGACCCAGCCCACTATCCTGACCGAAGTTCTGGTGGAACCCAACACGCAGGTCACCAAGGGCGATCCGCTGTATCGTTTTGACGACACTGTTTTTTCGCTTGCGGTGGACAACGCCAATGCGCAGCTGGTCGCGGCCCAGCAAAACGCAAAAATTCTGGAGCAGGATGTCGTGGCATCAACCGAGTCAGTAGAGCGTGCGAATGCGCAACTGGCCTATGCCCTGACACAGCAGACACGCTATCAGAATCTGGTGCCTGCGGGTGGCGCGCGTCAGGACGAGCTGGATCGCTGGAACGAACAGGTTACAGAAGACACAGCATCAGTCAGACAGGCCGAGGCCAATCTGCAAAAGGCCCAATTGGCGCTGGAATCGCAGATCGACGGCGTCAACACCGGCATTCTTCAGGCCCAGGCGCAATTGGCCGAAGCGCAGTATTTTTTGGATAACACAACAATCTACGCGCCCGAAAACGGCATGATCGTTTCACAGCAGGCCCGCCCCGGCCTGGTCGTCGGTGATATTCGTCTGGGCGCAATTGCCAGCTTTGTGACCGAGGACAATCCTTATATTCTGGCAACATTTCGGCAACAGAACCTGAAATTTGTTGAACCGGGACAAGAGGTTGAAGTCGCGCTGGACCTGTATCCCGGTGAAATTCTGACGGGCAAGGTCGAAGCGATCTGGTGGGCTACCCGACAGGGTCAATACATTCCCTCGGGCCGGCTGCCGGGTTTCGAGCTGCCAAAACTGCCCGGCCGGATCGCGGTTCAGATCACCGTGGATGTCCCAGAGGAACATACATTTCCCGCCGGTGGCCACGCAGCTGTTGCGATCTACACGGGTCAGGGTCAAAGCTTTGAATTTCTGCGGCGCATCAACATCCGTCTCTACTCGTTCGCCAACTTTATCCGGCCACTGAATATATGAGGATGCGCGCCATGACACGGGCCAGACCCGTTCGCCACCTGCTTGTCACGTCAATATGCGCAGTCCTTTTGTCGGCCTGCACCCCGGTTGGGCCTGACTTTGTGCGACCCAACTCGCCGGTGGTGACACAATGGATCGAGGTCAACAGCCCCAGCGCGGGCCCCGGCGGTCTGACATCGCGCAGCGCCCCTGTTGTCAGATGGTGGGAAACATTCAATGATCCGACCCTGAGCAGACTGATTGCCGAAGCCTATGCCCAGAACCTGACATTGCAGGTCGCGGGCGCGCGCGTGTTGCAGGCGCGCGCGCAACTGGGCATTGCGTTCGGAGAGCTTTACCCGCAGTCACAAGCCGTTGGCGGATCGCTTCAACGGCGCCAGATCAGCGACAATCTGGGACCGATTGCGGATATCAACCGGATTATTCCTCTGGATACCGAATTCTCGGTCTCGCAGGTGGGTTTCGATGCTCAATGGGAACTGGATGTCTGGGGACAGCAACGCCGAGGGGTGCAGGCTGCGCGATCCAATCTGGCGTTGCAGGTGGCCAATTATGACGACGCGCTGGTCACGCTGACCGGCGATGTTGCAGCCCTGTATGTCAACATCCGCGCGCTACAGGAATCTCTGGCCGTTGCGCGCGAAAACATCACGCTGCAACAGGAATCCGCGGACCTGACGCAGCTGCGGTTCAACAACGGGGTGACAACCGAACTGGACGTGCAGGAATCCACGGCCCTGCTTAACAACACCAAAGCACTGGTGCCGGATATTGAAAGCGATCTTCAGCAAACCAAAAACGCACTGGCCGTTCTGTTGGGAACCACACCATCACGCATGACCGGCCTGCTGGGCAACGCGGGGCGCATCCCGTCCGCCCGATCCAATGTTGCAGTGGGTGTTCCGGCCGAGTTGCTGCGCCGTCGCCCCGATGTGCGTGCGGCCGAACTGGCCGCAGCAACGCAATCCGCGCAGGTCGGCATTGCGATGGCAGACCTGTACCCGCAGTTTGTATTGTCCGGCTCTATCGGTTTGCAGGCTTCGGGCGGGCGCGACCTGTTCAGTTCAGGCAGTGGCACTGGGCTGGCCAGCGCCGGCGTGGTCTGGAACGTCCTGAACTACGGCCGCATCAAAAACAACGTCCGCGCGCAGGACGCAGCCTATCAGGCCCTGATCGCCAATTATCAAAACACCGTCCTGACCGCGTATTCCGAGGTCGAAAGCGCAATGGTGGCCTATGCGCAGTCGCGCAAGCAAGTCGGGTTCTACCAGCAAAGCGTGGATGCGTCGCAAAAGGCAGCGCAGATCGCCGTCAGCCAGTACACCGATGGAATTGCCAGCTATTCGCGTATCCTGAACACACAGACCGCCCTGCTGCGATCTCAGGCCAATCTGATCGAGGCGCGCCAGCAGGTGTCAAGCAATCTCGTGGCCGTCTACAAGGGTCTGGGCGGCGGATGGCAAATTCGCCAGAACCAAGAGTTTCTGCCAGAAACGGTTCTGGCAGAAATGGCGTACCGCACCGATTGGGGCGATCTGTTGCAGCAAACTCCGACCCGGGCCAGCCTGAACTGAGCGTTACTTGGTCAGACCGCTCAGCCCGCCTGAAATCAGGATGTTCACCTCGTACAGAATGCGGGGGGCCGCAAGCCCGCCGGGGCTGGCCAGGTAATTCGGGCTCCATTCGGGTTCGAACTTTTGCTTGAACGAACGCAGCCCCTCAAAATGATAAAACTGTTCGCCATGTTCATAAACGAACCCGCCGATCCGGTTCCACAAGGATGCAAGCTGACGGTTTTCAATCCCTGAAAAGGGTGCGGCACCCAGCGAGAACCAGTGAAAGCCCTGTTCTGACCCCCAGACCATCATTTCGGCAAACAGCGCATCCATGACAAAGCTGGGGCTGTCGGGTTCATAACGCATCAAATCCAGTGAAAGCTCGGATTTGTGGCCGCCCTGAAACAGATTGGCAAACGCCACGAGCTGGCCCGTTTCTCCGTTTCGCAGCACCGCGTGATCAAAATAGGACAGAGAGGCATCGTCAAACCCGCCCAGGGCAAAGCCTTTTTCCGCCCCGGCCTTGTGCGCCAGCCAATGATCGGAAATAGCGCGCAGCTCGGGCAGGACCGGGGCCAGCTTTTCCTTTGGGATGATTTCGAACACATATCCTTCGCGTTCTGCCCTGTTCTTGGCCTGACGGAACCTTTTGCGCGGCTTGCCATCCAGCGAGAACTGATCGAGCGAGACCCGCGCAACCTCGCCTATTTTCAGGATAGACAGGCCAAGATCCAGAAAGGTCGGCAGGTATTTGGTCGAAACGCTGTAAAACGCACACAGCTTACCTTCGCGGTCCGCCATTTCACGCAACTGCCAGATCAATTGCTGTCCTGCATGCTCGTTCCCTACGGGTTCGCCTTTGGATATGATGGCGTTGCCGGTGTCGGCATAAGCGATAAAGGCAGAATTGTCCGGTGAAATCAGGAACTGCTTGTCTCCGGTCAGGGATATCTGGGATTCGGTGTCTTCACTCTCCATCACCAGACGTTCGACCACTTCGGGAATTTCCGAGCGCACCGGTGGTGGGATGTCGCGTCCGAACAGAGTGTTCACCGCCACGATGCCCACAATGACCGCCACCACAAGGCTGGAGCGCAGAAAGCGCGATGCGTCGCCGTTCCAGGCAAAATCCCACCACAGGGCATTCTGATACTGGACGTGAGAATAAGCAAAAAGCCCGATCCAGAAGATCACCGCCAGCAAGGCCACAACACTGACCAGCCACGGGATGTTCAGACGAAAGATCGAAGCGCCGCTGACTCGGTAAAATGCACCCCGGAACGTCGCCAAGACGGCAATGGTTCCCAGCAAGCTGATCGCTTCATGAGTATCCAGACCCTTGGCCAGCGATGCCACAAACCCCACGACCATCAGCAGCATGGCAACAACCCATGCGCGATAAAGTTTGCGAAACAGGCCGCGGGATACAAGGATCAGCAAAACCCCAACCGCGCTGCCCGCCAGATGCGATGCTTCGACAAAAGAAAGAGGCAGCACTTCGCGCAACACGCCCAGGCTCTGGCTGTTCGCCGGCAACGCGCCGGACACCAGCAGGATAACGCCGGCAACAGCCGCGACCCCCGCCGCAACCATCGGAACAATGGGTCGGATCAACCGATAAGCCCACGTCGCCGCCCCGCCAATACGATGTCGTTGGGTCAGGGCCGATGCAACCGCAATAGACAGGCTGGCGATCGCAAAAGGCAGAAACGTATAAACAACTCGGTACAGCAAAAGCGCCGCAATCACATCAGAGCGGCCAGATGCGCCCAGACCCGCGATCAGCACGGCCTCGAAAACGCCGATCCCGCCGGGTGCATGGCTGAGGAAGCCAACGGCGATGGCGGCAACATAGACAGCGAAGAAATACGGATATCCAACGCCAAGATCGTCCGGCATCAAGACATACAGCGCCATGGACGATCCAAACAGATCACCGATTGCAGCCAGCGTTAGCAAGCTCGCCAGCTTACCGCCGGGCAGGTTGAGTCCCACCCCGGCAAAGGACACTCTGCGCCCGCTGCTGGACAGCCAGACGAACACCCCAACCAATCCGGCCAGCATGCACAGCCCTATGATCTTCTCGGTGGTTTCACTGATCGGGAGAACCTTGGACACGCCGTCCGGATGCACGGTCAGCATCAGACCCAGGATCAGAACCAGCCCCATCCAGAATGCAACCCACGCGACGGCAATCACCCCCGCCACGCGGCCCAGATCCAGACCAAGCGACGAATAAATACGGTAACGGATCGCGGTGCCTGTAATGTAGGAAAACCCCAGACAGTTCGATACCGCGTACCCGCTGGCCCCGGCCATGCCCGCAACCAGTAACGGAACCTTGCGTTCCCCCAGGCTTCTGACGGCGAAAATATCGTAAAAGGACAGCGAAATGAAACTGACGACCGTCCAGCACGCGGCAAAAAACATCACTTTCCAAGATGTTGCCGAGATGTCGGCCTGAACATCACTCCATTTGACATGCAGCGACAGCTCGCGCAAAACCAACAAAGCGATCAGCGTGATCAGCAATGGAACCAACAACCGAACCCACGGTTTCTCAATAAACCCGGTCACCTTTTGCGCCCATTGAACCGCCCGCGGTTCTTTATGGTCCTGTGTGTTCATTATCGGTTGCCCTGCTCTTTTGCCCTGGCGGTCTGGATGGACAGATCTGCTGCCGCCGATCGTTGCCCCGTTGCGCGCTTGGGAACTCTGGCACAATTCCACCCAAGCTCAAAGCACGAGCGGCCGCATCAGACGCGCCCTTTGCGGGTCGACAGCAAAAGGTTGGTTTCAGAACGGGTGATCCCCTCGATCCGGCGAATTTGAAACAGAACCTCGTCCAGCTCGGCCAACGTATCGGTAACGATCTCGGCAATCAGATCCCAGCTTCCATTGGTGGAATGCACCGCCCGGACCTGGCTCATGGCGGCAATCCGAGACAGGGCACGTTCGGTGCCGCGACCTTCGATTTCAAGCATCATCAGACCCCGCACCGGGCTTTGCGCCACATCGCGGCGTGTCAGGACGGTAAAGCCGACAATCTCGCCGGATTGCTTCAACCTTTGCAGGCGGCTGCGCACCGTGGTTCGGGTGACGCCCAGCAGCTCGGCCAGTTCCGATAACGACGCCCGCGCATCCCGATGCAGTGCGCTGAGCAGGCGACCATCCAATTCGTCCAATCCGTATTCCCGTTTTGTCGTTCCCAATTTCATTTTGAGCAATTTGCTGCCTTCACGCAAGGCAGTTTGTTGGATTACATGATCACATGGAAACTCAAGATATCATGCTGGTCGGTGTCCCGATGGATGCTGGCAAACGTCGTCAGGGATGCAGGATGGGCCCTGACGCTTATCGTGTCGCGGGCCTAGAACAGGCACTGACCAATCTGGGCCACACGGTTCTGGATCGCGGCAATATCAGCCCGCAGCCCGAAAAAATCCCCGACCATCCGCATTTGTTTGCTTTGCCGGAATGCGTGGGCTGGACCCGGTCGCTGATTGACGCAGTCCCTGATGTCGCCCAACGGGGCCTGCCGATCTTCATGGGTGGCGATCACGCCTTGTCGATGGGAACCGTCGCGGGCATGGCGGCTCATGCGCACGATATGGCGCGACCGCTTTTTGTGCTGTGGCTGGATGCGCACAGTGATTTTCATACGCCCGGCAGCACGGCCAGCGGACACCTGCACGGAACGCCTGTGGCCTATGTCACCGGTCAGGCCGGGTTCGACGCCTTTCCGCCGCTGCCGGTCGAGGTTCCAACAAACCGTGTCGGCATGATCGGCTTGCGGTCGGTTGATCCGGCGGAACGCGCCGCACTGGAACAGGACAGCGCCATGCTGGCCGATATGCGCAGCATCGACGAACACGGGATCAAGGCACCGTTGATGGCGTTTCTGGATCGTGTGCAATCGGAAAACGGGCTGTTGCACGTGTCGCTGGATGTCGATTTCCTCGATCCTTCCATTGCGCCCGCCGTGGGCACGACCGTTCCCGGTGGCGCGACCGAGCGCGAAGCGCATCTGGTGATGGAGCTGCTGCACGAAAGCAGGCTGGTCTGTTCGCTGGATCTGGTTGAACTGAACCCGTTTCTGGATGAACGGGGCCGAACCGCAAAACTCATGGTCGATCTTGCCGCATCCCTGCTGGGTCGCCGGATCTTTGACCGCCCGACCCGGAGTTTCTGATGACCACACCCTCAGACAAGGCCCTGGTGCCATTTATGTCCGTCGACAACATGATGCGATTGATCCACCATATCGGTGTCGAACAGATGATCATGCAGATCGCCGCGCAGATCGAAGCGGATTTCAAGCGATGGGAAAGCTTTGACAAAACCCCCCGCATCCCGGCGCATTCACCGCATGGGGTGATCGAACTGATGCCGACATCCGACGGCGAAGCGTATGGGTTCAAATACGTGAATGGCCACCCGAAAAACACGTCCGAAGGTTTGCAGACCGTCACCGCCTTTGGATTGCTGGCGGATGTTTACACCGGTTATCCGACCCTGCTGACCGAGATGACCCTGCTGACCGCCCTGCGCACGGCAGCCACATCCGCGCTGGTCGGCCGGTATCTGGCTCCAACGGACGCGTCGACCATGGCCATGATCGGCAACGGTGCCCAGTCAGAGTTTCAGTGCCTGGCGTTCAAGGCGATGTGCGGGATCGATACCGTCAGGCTTTACGACATCGATCCCAATGCAACGGCAAAATGCGCGCAAAACCTGCAAGGCACAGATCTGAAGGTTGTTGCATGTCAATCGGCAGAGGCTGCAATCGAGGGCGCGCACATCATCACCACCTGCACTGCCGACAAGAAATACGCCACGATACTGACCGACAACATGGTCGGGCCGGGTATGCACATCAACGCCATCGGCGGCGACTGCCCCGGAAAGACTGAACTACACAAGGATATCCTGCTGCGATCCGAGATTTTTGTGGAATATCCCGAACAAACGCGCATCGAAGGAGAGATTCAGGCGTTGCCCGCCGACTATCCCGTCACCGAGATGTGGCAGGTCATGACTGGTCAGGCCCCCGGTCGTACCACCGCGCGCCAGATTACCCTGTTCGACAGTGTCGGTTTCGCAATCGAGGATTTCTCGGCGTTGCGTTACATCAAGCGGGCCATCGAAGGCACGGATTTCTTTGCTGCGCTTGACATGCTTGCCGACCCGGATGATCCGCGTGATCTTTTTGGCATGCTGATGCGAGCGCAATAACACAGCACCCGGGGGTATGGGCATTCGGGGGTTTTGCGCGCCATTGAAATTGGGCCCGCCCTATCCCGCCAGCGATGGCAGGTAAAGAACGATCCCCGGAAACGCCACCAGCAAGGCGATGGTGACACCATCGGCGATGAAAAACGGTGTGACGCCCTTAAAAACGTCCTGCACGCTTAAATCCGGGCGTACACCGGCCACAACAAAGCAGTTCAGCCCGATAGGCGGTGTGATCAGACAGAACTCGGCCATCTTGACGACAAGTATGCCAAACCAGATGGCACACATCGGCCCGGACATGCCAAAGGCACTGTCGGCGGCACTGACCGTTTCGCCACCGTTCAGGGCCATGACCGCCGGATAGACCACAGGCAAGGTCAACAGCAACATCCCGATTGCGTCCATGAACATGCCAAGCACCGCATAGGCCAGAAGAATGCAGATCAGGATCAGCATGGGTGTCATGTCCAGCCCGGTGATCCAGTCCGAGAACGCGCCGGGCAGATCAGCAAACCCCAGAAAACGGACATAAATCAGAACGCACCAGATGATCGAAAAGATCATCGCAGTCAATTTTGCGGTTTCCAGAAGGGCCGATTTGAATTCGGCCAGACGCATACCGTGAAACAGCGCAAAGCAGAACACGATGAACGCACCTATGGCCCCGCCCTCGGTCGGGGTTCCCCAGGCTTTGTCGCCAAACGGGTTATACACAAAGCAGATGATGATCAAAATCACCGCAACAATCGGGATCGCGCCCGGCAGCGCGGACAGCCGTTGTTTCCAACTAAATCCGGTCACCGGCGGGCCCACATTTTTGAAGACAACCGCAATACCGACAATAAGCAGGCCATAGACCAACGCGGAAAATGCGCCTGGAATGAAGCCCGCCAGCAGCAGTTTGCCGACATCCTGTTCGACGATGATGGCATAGATCACCAGAATGGCGGATGGCGGGATCAGCGACGCCAGCGTTCCACCGGCCGCGACCACACCGGCGGCAAAGCGTTTGTTGTAACCGACGCTCAGCATCTCGGGGATGGCGATGCGCGCAAACACGGCCGAGGTTGCAACAGATGCACCTGACACAGCGGCAAAACCTGCCGTGGCAAAGATCGTCGACACGGCAAGCCCCCCGGGCACCCAGGCAATCCAACGCTTTGCCGCCTCGAACAGGGCGCGTGTCAGCCCGGCATAATACGCCAGGTATCCGATCAGGATAAATGTCGGGATCAGGCTTAGTGTATGGGCCGCGACCTTGGAATGGGGCACCTGTCCGGCTGTCTTGACGGCAACCGTCACCGCCTTGCCGAACCGGTCCGGATCGTATCCGAATTTAGCCCAGAAAATCCATATAAGCCCGACAAGCCCGGCCAGACCAGCCGCAAAGGCCACGCGCATACCGGTCACGACCAGAACCAGCAGCCCGCCCGTGACCCAAAGGCCGATTTCAATCGAGTCCATGTGTCAGCCCTGCCGCTCGAATTGTTCGGCCTCGGCCGCGGCCTGCGCGGCCGCGTCCTGGATCAAAGGCACCGCAACGGGTGTCTTCAAATTCAGGACAAACGCCCGCCCGTATCCCCAGATTTGCAGCACAAGCCGGCAGCACAGTACGGAAAACGCAACCGGCGCCAGCAGTTTGGCGGGCCATAGCGGGATACCGATATCAATTGAGCTGTCCCTGCTCCACAAGGGTGCGCCAAAGTCAAAGGAACTGTCGAAGTGGGACCAGCTGCCCCAGACCAGCGCCAGCATGAGAACCAGGATCAGCATGACCGAGATCAGTTCAAACAGCCAAAGCGCCCGGCCATGCAGCCGCGCGATGACGATGTCCATGCGAATATGTCCGCCATCCCGCTGCACGTAGGATATCCCCAGAAAGGCAATCAGCGGCATTGCCTGCTCGATCCAGTCGACATAGCCGGGTAAGGGCGCGTTCAGGGTATTGCGACCGCTGACCGAGACAACGGCAAGAACCATCAGGCTAAAAACCGCCAGCCCGCTGATCAGGGCCAGAAAACGCTCCAGCGTCAAAAGACGCTGATCCAACCGGCTGAGACGACTGCCGTCCTCAAGCACCGTGGCCTGTCCTGCCATCCGGGTATTCCTTATTTCAGAAAAAGCCGGGCGCATGACAGCGCCCGGTCCTAACAATCAGTCGCCTGATCAGTTTCCGCTGCGTTGCTGTTGCAGTGTCACTTGTACCAGATCGTACAGATCCTGCGCAGGCAGACCTTGCGCCGACATGTCGGCAATCCACTGCTCGCGGATGGGATCGGCCGCTTTTGTGCGGAATTCCTCGATCACGGCGTCATCGATGGTAACCTTCTGAACGCCTTTCTCTTCAAGAACACTGTCCCATTGTTCAAGCAGGCCACCGTAGTTGGCCAGATAATGATCAATCGCTTCGTCAATCGAGCTGTCCAATGCTTCGCGGTGATCGGCGGGCAGCGCCTCATAGGCTTCGATATTGACAACCACAGGACAGTTCACTGTTCCGGGGTTCAGATTGGCGGTCCACCAATCCGCCTCGTTGATTGTTCCAAACGACAAATGCGCGTGCTGGGCAAAGGCCACTGTGTCCACAACACCGGATTCCATTGCGTTGAACGCTTCGGTCGCCGGTACCGAAGTCGGAACGCCGCCAACCGCCTCAAAGGCCTGACCCAGACCGCCGGTGGCCCGCACCCGCATCCCGTCGAAATCCGCCAGCTGGTCGCGCGGGTCTCCGGTTCCGACAAGATTGTACTGCGGCATGGGCGACGTCATCAGAATACGCGCATTCCATTGCGCCATTTCGTCTGCAACGGCCGGGTGGTCATAAACAGCGTGGCTGACGGCCACTTCTTCTTGCAGGTTGTTCACACCCAGAAACGGCAATTCCAAAACCGTGATTGCCCGGTTTTTATCCCGGTGATAGCCAGCGCAGAACTGGGCCATCTCAAAAGCACCGATTTCGATACCATCCAGATTCTCGCGCGGCTTGGACAGGCCGCCATAGCTGACATTGATGGTAAAGTCGCCTCCGGTTTTCTCGCTGACCAGTTCGGCAAGCTTTTCGACATGTTCGGTAAAGGCCCGGCGCTTGCCCCAGACCGACGCGTTCCACTCTGTGGCCGCAGCTTCGCTAACAAAGGCAAAGCCCAGGGCTGCGACGGCGGTGCCGCTCAGCATCTTTTTCATGTTGATTTCTCCCTTTGATGCGCCCCTTGTCCAGGGCGCTTGGCATTGAAGCTAGCGTCAACTCAGGAATGTGCCAACCCCCAGAGCGGTACAGCCTTGAACCCCACGTTCAAGATACCGACGGATTTTGCCCAAACATGCCAAACCGCCGATTATGAAGGACGGATCATCGCGCCGTTCATCCCGCCGTGCTGGCATCCCAAAAATCCATTACATTCTACCAATTGTTTTCACTTGTTTTTTAGGTTTCAAGTTTCGGATTTTTGACAAAAATTACAGAAATTCTGAAATAAATTTACAAACAAATGATGGATTTACAGTTATTTATTTCTTTATTTTCTGCATCCGTTCATACTTCCGCCAGGGAGGATTGGGTCAAGACAACCGTACGCTGGTTAAGATCCATCGCAAGTCAGTCCAGAGGGAGGAGCCTCAAAAATGAGTACCGCTGCCCAGGCAGATGCCAAGACATATCCGCCATCCGCTCAAACCGTCGCACGTGCACGCGTCAATGCCGAGCGTTACGATGAGATGTATTCTTTGTCGGTTGGTGATCCTGAGGTATTTTGGGGGGAGCAGGGGAAGCGGGTTGACTGGATTACGCCGTATAGCCGGGTCAAGGATGTCAGCTATGAGTTTGGCGCGGTCAGGATCAACTGGTATGCCGACGGCACGCTGAATGTTGCGGCCAATTGTCTGGATCGTCATCTTGAGGCGCGCGGCGATCAGACCGCGATCATCTGGGAGCCGGACGATCCCAATGACGCCGCCCAGCATATCACCTATGCCGAATTGCACCGGCGCACCTGCCGGATGGCCAACATTCTGGAAACGATGGGCGTGCGCAAGGGCGACCGGGTGGTGATTTATCTGCCGATGATCCCCGAAGCCGCCTATGCCATGCTGGCCTGCGCCCGTATCGGCGCGATCCATTCGATTGTTTTTGCGGGCTTTTCGCCCGATGCTTTGGCTGCGCGGGTCAACGGGTGTGACGCAAAGGTTGTGATCACCGCTGACGAAGCCCCGCGCGGCGGTCGCAAGACGCCGCTGAAATCAAACGCCGACGCCGCCCTGCTGCACTGCAAGGACAGTGTCAAATGTCTGGTGGTCAAGCGCACCGGCGGGCAGACCACCTGGATCGACGGGCGCGATCACGACTATAACGAAATGGCGCTGGAGGCTGACGATTACTGCGCCCCGGCCGAGATGAACGCCGAGGACCCGCTGTTCATCCTGTACACCTCGGGTTCGACCGGGCAGCCCAAAGGCGTGGTGCACACCACCGGCGGCTATCTGGTCTATGCCGCGATGACGCATGAGATCACCTTTGATTACCACGACGGCGACGTCTATTGGTGCACGGCGGATGTGGGCTGGGTCACCGGCCACAGCTATATCGTCTATGGCCCGCTGGCCAATGGCGCAACAACGCTGATGTTCGAAGGCGTGCCGACCTATCCCGATGCTTCACGTTTCTGGCAGGTCTGCGAAAAGCACAAGGTGAACCAGTTCTACACGGCGCCGACGGCGATCCGGGCGCTGATGGGACAGGGGAACGGTTTCGTCGAGAACTGCGACCTCTCGTCGGTCCGCATCCTCGGCACGGTCGGCGAGCCGATCAATCCGGAAGCCTGGAACTGGTACAACGACGTCGTCGGCGGCGGGCGCTGCCCCATCGTCGACACCTGGTGGCAGAC
>JBCCIK010000051.1:0-22406 GCA_039028255.1 Pseudomonadota bacterium
ATACATCGCCTAGCCCCCTGCTTTGATCTGCGTACTGCGCGGCAGAGCTGCGACGCGGTCACCGCATGTGAAAAAGAAATCACATCCCATTGGGTAAAGTGCCGAGTTGGATTGAAACGCGGCAACGTCGGGCAAGGACAAATGTTGCCGCGTTTCAATCCAACTCGGCACTTTACCCTATGGGATGTGATTTCTTTTTCACATGCGGTGACCGCGTCTCAGCTCTGCCGCGCAGTACGCAGATCAAAGCAGGGGGTTAGGCGATGTATGTAGCTGTAAAAGGGGGCGAAAACGCCATCGAGAATGCGCATGCGTGGCTGGCCGAGGAAAGACGCGGTGCACAGGATGTGACCGAACTGAGCTTGGATCAGATACGCGAACAACTGAGCCTGGCGGTCAACCGGGTCATGGCCGAAGGATCCCTGTTCGATCCCGATCTGGCCGCTTTGGCCATAAAACAGGCCCGCGGCGACCTGATCGAAGCAATTTTTCTGATCCGCGCGTACCGGACTACGTTGCCGCGTCTGGGCTATTCTGAACCGGTCGAGACGTCCCGTATGGCCTGTGATCGCCGCATCTCGGCCACGTTCAAGGACGCGCCGGGCGGTCAGGTTTTGGGGCCAACCTTCGACTACACGCATCGCTTGCTTGATTTCAAACTTGCGGCCGAAGGCGACAGTCCAGCCGCTCCATTGGCCGACGCCCGACGGGATCCGACCCCGCACATCACCGAATTTCTGCAAGATGAAGGGATTATTCAGGATGAACCGGCCAGCGACAGCACGCCGGGCGATCTGACGCGCGAACCGATGGAGTTTCCGTCCGATCGCCCGGTCCGCCTGCAGTCCCTGACCCGTGGCGACGAAGGCTTTGTACTGGGAATGGCGTATTCGACCCAGCGCGGATACGCCCGCAACCACGCCTTTGTGGGCGAGCTGCGGATTGGCAAGGTGCCGGTCGAAATGGATATTCCCGAACTTGGTTTCACCATCGAGATCGGTGACATCGAATTGACCGAATGCGAAACCGTGAACCAGTTCAAAGGTTCCCGGATCGAACCGCCTCAGTTCACGCGGGGCTACGGTCTGGTCTTTGGTCAGTCCGAACGTAAGTCCATCGCGATGGCGCTGGTTGACCGCGCGCTGCGGTGGAAGGAACTGGGCGAGGATAATCTGGGGGCGCCGGCGCAGGATGAGGAATTCGTGCTCAGCCACGCCGACAATATTCAAGCGACCGGTTTTCTAGAACACATCAAGCTGCCGCATTATGTCGATTTCCAGTCCGAACTGGAGCTGGTGCGCAAACTGCGGCGCGAGGCGGAAGAGCGGACCACGCTAAAAGAGGCGGCAGAATGAAAGCGGTTGTTTTTGATATCGGCGGTGTGCTGATCGACTGGCAACCGCATCTTGCCTGGGTGGATGCCCTGGGGTCGGAAGAGGCGGCGCATGCGTTCATCAAACGCACGGATTTTCTGACCAGAAACGCGCGGGGGGACAATGGCGAACGATTTGCTGATCTGGCGATGGAACTGGAAGACCCACAAGACCAGCGGCTGTTTGCAGCATATGTAGGGCTGTATGCCCGGACGGTCGAAAACCCGATCCATGGCACATGGCGTGTGCTGGATCGCCTGCAGGCAAACGGCACGCCCGTACACGCCATCACCAACTGGTCGGCGGAAACCTGGCCCGAAGGTGTGAAAGTTCATCCGCGTCTGGGTGAGGTGTTCGGCACGCTGGTTGTTTCCGGTCGTGAAGGCGTGATGAAACCGGATGCCCGCATTTTCAAGCTGCTGTGTGAACGGGCCGGGATCGCGCCGCAAGACTGCGTGTTCATTGATGATGGGCCGCACAACGTCAAAGGCGCGCAGGCCGTGGGTATGGATGCGATCCACTTTACCTCGCCCGACGCGCTGGAAACGGCTTTGATGGAACGAGGTCTGTTATGAACGAATACAATTTTGCCTATCTGGACGAGCAGACAAAACGCATGATCCGGCGGGCGATCCTCAAGGGTCTGGCCGTTCCCGGCTATCAGGTCCCCTTTGCCAGCCGTGAAATGCCGATGCCGTACGGATGGGGCACCGGTGGGGTTCAGGTGTCGGCGGCAACACTGACGCCGGATGACACCTTCAAGGTGATCGACCAAGGCGCGGATGACACAACCAACGCTGTTTCCATTCGCAAGTTCTTTGAAAACACAGCAGGGATCGAGACCACCGAACAAACCGAAAAAGCCACCATTATACAGACCCGTCACCGTATCCCGGAAATGGCGCTGAGCGAGGATCAGATACTGGTCTATCAGGTGCCGATCCCCGAACCTTTGCGGTTTCTGGAACCGCGCGAGACTGAAACACGCAAGATGCACAGCCTTGAGGAATATGGGCTGATGCATGTGAAACTGTATGAAGACATCAGCCAGCATGGCGCGATTTCAACATCTTATGCGTACCCGGTGAAAGTCTCGGATCGGTATGTGATGGACCCGTCGCCAATCCCGAAATTCGATAACCCCAAGCTGGAAATGGACGCAATACAACTGTTTGGCGCCGGGCGCGAGCAACGCATCTATGCTGTCCCGCCTCATACCAAGGTCGTCAGCCTTGATTTTCAGGACTACCCGTTCGAGGCAACCAAGGCAGATCATGCCTGTGACCTGTGCGGAGCCGAAGACAGCTATCTGGACGAGGTCATCATGGATGATGCGGGTCACCGGATGTTTGTCTGCTCGGACACCGATTACTGCCGGTCCCGCCGGGATGCTGGCCATTTGGGGCGTTTGGCCAAAGAGGATGCCGCATGACACCCTTGCTGCAAGTCGAAGGTATCCAGAAACACTATGGTGCGCGGATCGGGTGCGCCGATGTCAGCTTTGACCTTTACCCCGGTGAGGTAATGGGAATTGTGGGTGAAAGCGGCTCGGGTAAATCGACGCTGCTGAATTGCCTGGCCGGTCATCTGGAACCGGATATGGGGCGGGTGGTATTCGATACCCGAACCAATGGCCCGACGGATACGGTGGCGATGTCGGAACCGGAACGCCGTCTGCTGGGCCGAACGGATTGGGCCTTTGTTCACCAGCATGCCCGCGACGGGCTGCGCATGTCCGTCAGCGCGGGCGGTAACATCGGCGAACGGCTGATGGCCGTGGGCGAGCGCCACTATGGCAACATCCGGAACAAGGCCAGCGACTGGCTGGGCCGGGTTGAGATCGAAGCGGACCGGATCGACAACCGCCCCACAGCGTTTTCCGGCGGGATGCAGCAACGCCTGCAAATCGCACGCAATCTGGTGACTGGCCCCAGGCTGGTTTTCATGGACGAACCCACCGGCGGTCTGGATGTGTCTGTGCAGGCGCGATTACTGGATCTCTTGCGAGGACTTGTGCGCGAGATGGGGCTGAGCGCCATTATCGTCACCCATGATCTGGCCGTTGTGCGTCTGCTGGCGGATCGGCTGATGGTTATGAAGGATGGCCACGTGGTCGAAGCCGGATTGACCGATCAGGTTCTGGACGATCCGCAACATGCGTACACACAACTGCTGGTGTCCAGCGTTCTTCAGGTCTGAGGATTTGAGAAAGAGAATACGATGATAGAACTGGTCGATGTCAGTAAAAGTTTCACCCTGCATAATCAGGGCAGCGCCGTCATTCCCGTCATGGAAAGGGCGTCTTTCAAGGTCGAGCCGGGTGAATGCGTTGCGCTGACGGGCGCATCCGGCGCGGGAAAATCGACGCTGATGCGTGTCATCTACGGCAATTACATCGCAGCCTCCGGTCAGGTTCTCGTGGCTGGACTGAACGTGGCAAATGCTGAACCGCGCGAGATTCTGGCGTTGCGACGCGAAACCCTTGGCTATGTCAGTCAGTTTCTTCGCGTTGTTCCCCGGGTGCCGACGCTGGAGGTTGTGGCCGAACCTTTGCTTGACATCGGCACCGAAAAACATGTGGCGCTGGACAAGGCGGCTAGCCTTTTGCGCCGTCTGAACATACCCGAACATCTTTGGACCCTGAGCCCCACCACGTTCTCGGGTGGCGAACAACAGCGGGTCAATATTGCGCGCGGGTTTGCGCATGATTATCCTGCGATCCTGCTGGACGAACCAACGGCCAGTCTGGACGCACAAAACCGACAGACCGTGTTGACGTTGATCGAAGAAGCAAAGTACCGAGGCGCTGCGATTGTCGGAATTTTCCACGATCTTGATGCGCGTCGGCAGGTATGCACTCGCGAAATCAATGTGTCGGACTTTGCCCCCGGGATGGCCGCATGAACCTGGCGCCCGTCATAGCGGTGGTGGGGCCGTCGGGCGTCGGCAAAGACAGTGTGATGGAGGCGCTGGAGGCCCGAGATCCCGGTATTCAGCGGCTGCGACGGGTTGTGACGCGACCGCAAGGTGCCGACGGAGAGGATTTTGATCGGGTCTCGGTCGACACATTCCATCAGATGGTGGCGGATGGTGCGTTTGCGTTGCACTGGCCCGCGCATGGTTTGTTCTATGGCGTCCCCGCCCGGATCAGCGAACAGCGTAAACAGGCCCAGGCGGTATTGGTGAATTTCTCTCGCGCTGTTCTGTTGCAGGCTCAAGAGGTTTTTGGCGATCTGATCGTGATTTCGCTAACCGCAGACGCCGATGTTCTGGCCCAACGCCTGATGGCGCGCGGACGCGAAAGCCGGGCGGAGCAGGCGCTGCGCCTGGGACGGGCCAAGGCACCTTTGCCTGATGGTCTGACCAAGGTCATCGACATCGACAATTCCGGCGCGCTTGACCAGACGGTCAGCGAAATCCTCAACCAACTTCAACCGGTGAGGACATAGCGTTGGATCAGATGAAAACGCCCGTCCTCGGCCTCGCCCACCAACGCAAGATCGTTGATCCGGAAGGGTTGGGGCAGCAGCGGACCAAGCTGCGCGTCCAGTGCGGCGCGAACGTGTTGCAGCGTGGTTTTGTCCAGCCGACCGCTGAGCGTGATGTGAAAGCGAAACGCATTCAGAACATAAGGGTAGCCCCAATGCACCAGATTAGTATCCTGCTCGGCCGTCAGGCCAGTGGACCGGCGGCGGGCCAGCTCCTGTTCGGTCGCCGGGGTGCGAAACATGTCAAGATCCTGCACACAACGGGCGGCCAGCGCGTTCAGGGCATCCTGCTCTCCAATGGGGCGCAACGCCAGGAACCGGCCCAACGGCGCAATCTCAAGCCCGTGCAGCGCAACGGGCGCGTGTCGCGCGGCAAGCGATGCGCAGGCATCATGCAGCGCCTCGACTGTGCGCCCGTTTTGCAGGTGAAAGGGAGGTTTCAGAGTAGCGTGCAATCCGTATTTGCGCGGAACCCGGGTTACCGCGGCAACATCGATGCCTTCGGCAAACGGATGCGCGACAGGCGATCCGGTTTCCATGTCCCAGCCCAGCCAGCTGGTCGCAAATCTGGTCCAGCCAGCGCCCGCGGGCGGTGCAAAGTAGATCGCGTATCGCGTGAATGTCACATTGGCCTCCTGTTGCGTGGCCACCCAATAGCTCAAACTATGTGAAACTCAGATGACAGAAGAAACAATTCTTGCCAATGCCACGCTTGTACTGCCTGACAAAACGGTTACGGGCAGTGTCCGGTTTGACGGCGAACATATCGTCGAAATCAACTCTGGCGCAGCCATACCTGCGGGTGCGACCGATTGCGAGGGTGATTACATCAGCCCTGGCCTTGTGGAATTGCATACCGACAATCTGGAACGTCATATCCAGCCCCGTCCAAAAGTTGACTGGCCTCACGCTGCTGCAATTCTTGCTCACGACGCGGAACTTGCCAGCACAGGGATCACCACCGTGTTTGACGCGATGCGTGTCGGATCGATTCCTTCGGGCGCGGCGCGGTATCGCAAATACGCGCGGGGTTTGTCGCAGGAATTGTGGGACCTGCGGGAACAGGACGCGCTGAAAATCAGCCACTTTTTGCATTTGCGGGCCGAAGTGTGTTCGGAAACCCTGACGGACGAGCTGGATGAATTCGGCCCCGAGGATCGTGTCGGACTTGTGTCGATCATGGATCATACGCCCGGTCAGCGTCAGTTTCGCGATCTGAGCAAGCTGGAGGCTTATCTGAAGGGCAAACACGCCATGGACGACGCGACCTTTGTGCGACACGTGGCGCAGCTAAAAGGTCTGCGCGATCGCAACGGCGAACGCCACGAGCTTGAAACGGTCAAGGCCGCCCGGCGGTTCGGGGCTGTGCTGGCCAGCCATGATGACACGACCGAAGATCAGGTCAAGGTTTCGGCGGGTCACGGCATTCGTCTGGCTGAGTTTCCGACAACGGTTGAGGCGGCACGCGCCTGTCATGCACATGACATCAAGGTCATGATGGGTGCGCCCAACATAATCCGTGGCGGATCCCACTCCGGCAATGTGGCGGCACAGGATCTGGCCAAACTTGGTCATCTCGACATTATGTCGTCGGATTACGTGCCATCCGCCTTGCTGCTGTCTGCCTGTCGTTTGGGTGAGATGTGGCAAGACATCGCGCGCGGCCTTGCCACCGTCACCCTGGCGCCGGCGCAGGCGGCCGGTTTGCATGATCGCGGTGCATTGCGGGCCGGGGCAAGGGCCGACATAATCAGGTTCCGCCTTCGAGGCGGGGTGCCTGTGTTGAATACGGTCTGGTCGCGTGGACGTCGTGTGGCCTGAGGGCAGTACAGGGTTTAGGCCAGATAGAACAGGTAACGGTCCGGCGCGATACTGTCCGGCCCCTCGATCTGATCGAACCCAATCAGCGGCTGGCCTGACACAAGCAACCCGCCGGGCTGCATAACCTGCGCGATCAGGGGGCTAAGCCGCGCTGCCTCGACCACATCTTCGGCCTTGATCCCACGCCCGAAATCGTAATGGGCCATGGCCATTTTGCGGCCGCTATGCGCAAGTTTCTGCAACATGGGCTCTGCTTCGCCTTGTAAAAAATCCTCGGGCGGGGGGGTGCTGTCAGGATGGCATTGAAGCGCCCGGTCCATGACCCAGATGCGCCTGTCCGGTAGAATTTCCCGCAAATGATCGTAGGTCCGGCCATTGCCCAACCCCAGGTCCAGCACGTCGCCGTGCTGATCGCGAATGCGTGCGGCGGCCCAGTTCAGACCGTCCCTTTGGGCAGTCAAGCGGCGCAACATGGAATCCAGACGGCTCATAACACACTCCGTTCATTTGATTTTGGCGCGGTCCAGGCAATTGCCGGCCCTTCCAGGAGCTTTTGCAACAAAGCCTCGGTAAAGGCCCATATCTGGCGGTCATGAACCAGATGGTGGGTCAACACGCCAAACGGTTCGCTGTTGTCCGTGCGGCCGTACCGGCGGTCGCGCAAAAGTGCGGCCGTCTGGGTGATCAGAGCATCCGGATCGGCAAGTCCGCGCGTTCCGCGCCAGTCGATCGGGTCAAGATGCGTGTTGATCTGTTCCAGACCGGGTGCGGCCATTGCGACGTCACGGGGGGTTGAAGTTGACATGATGCGATAACCGATTGTGGGCAGCTGGGCCGACACCTCCTGAGCGATGCGGTTCCATGGCGGCACAAACACCGGGCGCAGCATATCCCCGAACAGCGCGGCGAGTTTCGAAAATCCGGCTTCTGCGTCATTGACGATCAGGTCCAGAGGGCGGTGCAGCCGGAATTCAGCCTTTTTTTCATGTGCGGGCGCGTAGTTCTGATGTGCCCAGCCATGTACGACCGGTATCAGCGTCTGATGTTGCGCCACGTACTGTACCAGATCGGGATCAACATCGCGCGGTATGATCGCAAGGTGAACGGCAAGGCCGAGACGCTGGGACGCATCGGCCAGCGTTTTCAACTGTTGCGACACTGCGACGGCATCATCGTCGCGCCACCACAGAGGCAGGGACAGCCCGGCGGTGCTCCAGGCCAACAATTCATCATCAAGGGGGCGCCAGTCAGGTGTCATGTGCGCTGCTCCCAAAGGCTTTTGGCGATTTCCACGCTTCGCCTGGCCCCATCAAATCCAACATGCTGTACCGCGCGCGGCCCGATTGAAATCACGCGATCAATGGCGGCGCTCAGACTGGAACCAGTCAGATCCTGATTTCTGATCACTTCAATCGCGGGCAATTCGGACAAGCTTTGACCCCGCAGGCTTTGTTCGACTTCCCGACCGTCATCGAAGGGGACAAACACCGCCGGAGCACCGCTTTGCAGAATGTCCAGCGCGGTGTTGTAGCCGCACATGCTGACGGACGCGGCAACATGCGGCAGCATCTGGCGAAAATCGGGGCGCACCTTTTCGATCGTGACGTGTGCTTCGCCCGCGCGCTGTCGCAGATCGGCCATCCGGGCGTCTGCATCCTGACCGCCAACCAGCAAACGCCAGCGCCTGCTGGACATATTTCGGGCGGCATCCAGGGCGGCATTGAAGATTGGCTGACCCACGGACCCTCCGCCCGCGCTGACCACAATCTCGTCACGACCAATGGATTGCGGGTGCGGGTGCGGGGGAGCAGGGGCGACAAATCCGGTATAATGCAGCCGCGGGGCCAACGTCTTGGAAACCGGCCAGCTTAGGTTCAGCGGCGTAACGCTGTCCACGGAATGAACCAGAACGCCGTCATAGCATCGATGGATCGTGTCTTCGGTCTGCCGGATTTTTGCAGGTTTGCCGGGCGGCGCCAGAATGTCCCGGACAGATGCAAGAATGATCGGACGATCTGGGAGAGAGGTTGCAGTGCTGAGCATAGCATCGAATTCCCGCGCCAGAGATCGCCTGCCAAACGGATAAAGCTCGGTTAACAGGATATGCGGTTGAAAGCTCTGCACCACATTGATCAATGCTGTTGACCGGGCCGTCAGATAGGCGTCATCGGCGGGCGTGCCGCTTTGCGTCAGCAGCCGGGTAAAGTTTGTCCCATCCGACCGTAGCGGAGGCAGACCGAACATTGTAAGCCCGGAACTGTTCAACTGAGGCGCCGGCATACCGCCCGAGACGATCATCACATCGTGCGAGTCGTCGGCAAAAGCCCGACCCAAAGTCAGGGCCCGGCTCAGATGTCCGGTGCCAAGCAGATGGGTGACAACGATCATCACACGCATGATGATGTCCCGCTTTGGTGCAGGCGGACCGGCTCGGGCTCGGCATACATCGGGTCGATGTCGACGACGTACAGGCGATTGCGTTTGACTTTGAAAGGGGCCGGACCGTCAAAATTCCAGCCCCAGGCGCGCGCCAGGATGACGCGCATGATACCGATGTGGCACACCGCAACCGTATCGCGCCGCAACCCGGACACCCAGGGTGACAAACGGGTCCAGACCTCTGCCGGGCTTTCGCCGTTGGGCGGGCGGTAATCCCAGCCCCAATCCTCGATGTGGCGGTAATCATTTCGTGCGTCGGTGATCAGCTCACTTGCGCGTTGGCCTTCCCAATCGCCCCAGTTCATTTCAACAAGCACGTCAGACGTTTGCGGCGTTTGCCCTGACACCAGCAATGCGGTTTCAAACGCGCGTTTCAGCGGGCTGGACCAAATATCGGCCTTGGCCCAGGGGTCTGGCAATTCGTATCGGGCCAGATCCGTTCGTGCTTCGTCATCCAGAGGAATGTCGCTGCGCCCCTGAATGCGCCTTGCACGATTCCATTCAGTGTGTCCGTGACGCAGCAGGGCCAGCCTGGTCATACTCTGTCCTCGATCAGTGGACGCACAGCGGACCAGAACTGGGTCGTGGCATTCTGTATCAGGTGATTATCGGTGACATAGGTCTGCGCCGCGCGCCCCAGTTTGCGGCGGTAATCCGGGTCGTTGAGCAGTTTTTGCAAGTAGTCGGCTAGGCCGCGCGCGCCAAGATCAACGGTTGGATAGTCAGCCGGTGACAGAACGTCCCTGACACCCGGCCGATCCTGCGCTGCAACCGGTAGACCCGCGGCTTGGGCTTCCAGATATATCATCCCATATGCCTCGTTCACGCCGGGCCAAACCAGCACGGATGAGCGGGAATAGACAGACCGTAAAGTGCTTTGGTCAAGTTGTCCCAAAAAGGTCACCCTGTCGCCAAATGGCGCAAAAAGTGCCTCGACCTCGTCTCGGGCCGGGCCGTCGCCCGCGATGTTGAGATGCCAAGCGCCGGTCAAAAGATCCAACGCGTCCGCCAGAACCCGATATGACGCCAGTTTGTCGCCGTAACGCATCATGCCCACCGCCACCATCGCGCCGGTGCAATTGGCGGCTGCCGGCACGTGCGAAAGGGGCAGAAACGGGTCAAGCCGTACAAGTCTTTGACAGTCGTTCAGATCCCTTTGCAACGCGATCCGGTCATTTTCGGTTTGATAAAAGATGATCCGCGCCGCATCGCAGGCTTGATGCGCTGCACGGGCAAACGCATGCCAGGGTCCGCTCAGCCGGCTTGAGGCGCGTGTGCTTTCCACTTGCACATATGGGATGTCCCGTGCGGCGCACACCTGAGGCCCCAACAGATCGGGCGCCTTGTAATAATTGTGATAGGTCACCCATATTGCGGTGTCCGCTGGCATTTCGGCAATAAGCCGCGCGGCCTCATCATCGGCCGCGGCCCGCTTTGATTGTTGCAGTGCCGCGTCGCCGGTTTTGTCGTGGACGCGAAGGCGAGAGATCAGGTCAACCTGATCGCCCGGGGCCGAAATCGCCGACATCAGATTTCGCGCCATTTCCCGGTCGCCGGATGGTGTTGGGTGGTCCGGTGGCTTCATCGGTGCATAAAATGCAACGCGCGCCATCACACCACATCCGAGTACAACGCAGACAAACGCGCAGACAAACGCGCAATACCAGGATCCATTTGAAATTCATCCACCAATCGATCATAGGCCGCGGCGGCCATGCGGTGCGCATGGTCCGGGTCAGCCGCCAACGACAAAATCGCAGCAGCCAGAGCCGCCGGATCGTCCTGAGACAGAACCCCATGGGTCCCGTTTTCGATGAATTCGGGAATGGCGGATACCGGTGTCGAAAGGATCGGAAGATGTTGCGACGCGGCCTCCATCAGCACGTTTGGCAACCCGTCGCGGTCCCCGTCGGCAGCAATGCGGCTGGGTAGCACAAACAGGTCGGCACCGCGCATGGCCTCGATAACCTCGGGCTGATCGCAGGCCCCCTGCCAGATAATGCGCCCGGCAATTCCAAAACCTTCCGCGCGCATGCGCAGTGCGTCCGCCAGCGCCCCACCACCGATATGGGTCCAGTGCCAATTCAAGCTTTCAGGTAAACGGGCAAAGGCATCAATCAGGCGATCAAACCCTTTTTTCTCGACCAGTCGACCCACCGATATCATGCGGAATGGTGCATCATCCCTGCGCATCGGGCGCGTGGGCGGGGCGGGAAACCGGGCCAGATCCAATCCGTGATAAATCAGGTCCACGCGGGCCGGATCGTCCGCAAGAGCCCGCAGATGCTCGGCACCGATGGCGGTGCAGGTCGCCCCGAATGTGGCACCATGAGTTTCCGCGTGCAGTTTTTCACGCTTTTCCCAGTCCGGAGATGTCCAGATGTCCTTGGCGTGGGCTGCAAAGCTCCACGGGATTGCACGCATGATCGCGGCATATCGCGCAACGGATGACGGGGTGTGCATGAAATGGGCATACAGCCCCTTGGTTCCAACGGGCAGTTCAGCCGCCAGAACACAGGCTTGTCCAAAACGGCGGATACGGTTGTGCGTGGGATCGCGGCGCAAATCGCGACGCCAGACCTGCAACGCGGCCGAATATCCCGGCAAGCTCTGCGCGGCGCTGCGCGCGGACCAGACGCGGCTTGGTTCCTGATACAGATATTCCGGCAGGTAATGCACATGGCCGTGAAATCTGTCGTGCAACGGATGACGTTTCGTGTCAGTCGGGTGGCGCAACGACCATATATCAAAGCGATGACCGGCGTCCTGTAGCGCAACAAGTTCCTGCGCGATGAACGTCTCGGACAGGCGCGGCCAGCCTTTGACCAGCACCGCCAGTTTGGCGTCTTCGGTTGTCATACGATCGCCCGTTCCTGTTCCGGGCTCAGCAATGCGTCAATCCGGTCTGTCACGTAATCCAGACCGTCCAGCAGCCCGCCTCGGATAGCCTGTGACGGCAGCGGCTGCCCCGGCAGATCGCGGATGGCGGCAATCATCGAATCCGCGCTCAGACCATCGCGATGTTCATCCAACATCCGAACCAACCCCAGATCTTCGGCGCGAGAGGCGCGTATCCATTGTTCCAGCCGCGGTGTGGTTCGCGGCACGATCACGGCGCGTTTGTCAAACGAAAGAACCTCGCAAAACGTGTTGTACCCGCCCATGCACACCACTCCGGCGGCGCCTGCGAACAGGGTTTCGATCTGGGATTCGAAACCAACCGCCGTGACCCGTCCGTCCAGCGCGGCGACGCGGGTTTCAAACTCTTCGCGCAGTTCTCCGGACAGGAACGGGCCATAGACCAGAACCGCGCGCGGTGACAAGTCCGGGTCCTTCTCATAGGCGGACAGCACGAGGTTGACCATGGCCTTACCGTCACCGCCACCACCGGGCGTAATCAGGATGTATGGCTGTTCCGGCGGTTCGCCCACTGGGCCAAGATCGCGACGCAGATATCCTGTCCAGTGAATGCGCGCCTGTGTCGCCGGGCTCAGCGGCAGCCCTTTCGTCGGATCATAAACCGAGCGAAGCCCGTAAACCCATATTTCATGATAAAACCGTTCGGTTGCCGCGACGGCTTCTTTTCGGGCCCATTCCGCAGCCAGCACTTCGGGTTCATCCAGTACATCGCGCAGGCCCAGAACCAAACGGGTGTCACGCGAATGTTCCATCCGCTCTAGCGTTGGCAGCAGTTCACCGCGAAACCCGGTTGGTTCCTTGTCGACGATCAGCACATCGGGGTCGAACTGCTCGACCGCGGTCTGGATCAGACCTGATCTGAGCTCGGTCACTTCATCAATGCCCATACCGATCGTTCGGGCAGCATAAGACCCGTCGGCGCGTTTGGTGACACCGGGTAGCCGTACATGATCGACGCGGCGCGGAAAGGTAAAGCGACCTGCAACCGGCGATCCGGTCAGGATCAGGGCCGACGCAGACGGGTCTGCCTGTGTCATTGCGGCCGCAAGCGCGCGTGATCTGCGCAAATGGCCCAATCCGAATGTATCATGACTGTAGAAAAGCAGACGCGGCGTGCGGTCTGATTTGATCGTGTTTTTGCCTAGGCTCATACGTTTGCCCGTCTTCCTGGTCTTCGTGCAGTGTCCGCGCGTGCGCAGACGGTACCGCAAATTTCCGCGTCGTACCTGCCAAAGGCGAAAGCGGCGGGTCGCAAATGCGCGATCCATGGCGATTTGGCAACAGGATATCGAAGGTTTAGCCGCATATTACACCAAGGTTTGGCATTGGCGGCAGAATACCCGAGAACCTAGCCATCGGGACGTTATCCTGTCGCTTGTCTGGTCATATTCAATTTTGCCTGGATTGCAAATACCTGCGATCAGACTGTGCAGGCAGGGCGTGGCCCCACATGATCTTTAAACCGCTGCCAGTGCGGGTTTGAACAGCCTCAAGGGCTTCTGTAATCTAAACGGTATCTGGAAAATTGGATGCAAGAGCACATGAGACCAAATTTTCTGACCGGGCTGTTTCTGGTAATCTGGGCCCTGGCATCAAGTTTTGCCGGTGATGTGGTTGCACAGACATCGCTGATACCGGGTTATAACTCCGGAACCGACACGCAGACCCAAACATCCGAGGACAGCGATCTGGCCACCGCGATACGTGACGCCAGCAAGGCGGGTGCCAGTGTCATCGTGATCGACAGTTCAGGTCAGGTTGTGTCAAGCTCGGGGACACCCGGCGACAATGGGGCTGTGGACGCTGAACAGGATCCGATGGCGCAGTCGTCCGGGTTGATGAAAGCGCAGGAGCGGTTCTCCAAGTTCCGGTCATCTGTGGAGTCGCGGCTGCAGGCATTGCCTTATTCCATCTACGAAATGCAATACGTCCTGCGCCAAACCAGCCCCGACGGTCGTATACAAACCTATGTTGAGGTTCTGGCCTGGAACATTCTGTTCCTGTTGCTGGGCCGTTGGCTTTCGGTTGAAATTTACGGCAAACGCATCGCGCGCCGTTTCGTGGTGGCCAAAATCAAGGACGACCCACACGGTTATGGCGAAAAAATGCCGTTCCTGGTGTTCCGGTTCCTGATGGGTATCGGCGCGACCGTCTTTGCGATGTTGATGGCGGTGATCGTTGGCTATTTGCTGTTTGGCGAGGCCGAGGATCTTTCGATCCAGTTCACGGTGACAGCCATATTCACGGCTTTCTTCCTGTCGCGCACGGCATCGGACCTGTGGCGTATGGTGTTGTCGCCGTTTCTGAGCCAGTACCGGCTGCCCCCGTTTTCCGATCGTGATGCCAAGCGGCTTTATATGTGGGCATCGGTGTTGGTGACCTACGACATTTCGGTGGTGCTGTTTTCAACCTGGGTTGCGGATTTCGGGTTGAATTACAACGTTTATGCGATGGTCTACGGTGTCCTGACGATGCTGGGTGCAATCGGGAATGCCATGATGGTGCTGTTCAATGCCCGCGCCATTTCCAACGCTATTCGCGGCGGCCGGGACCCAGGACAAGTGTCGTGGATTTTACGTTTCGTGTCCTTCGCCTGGGCACCTGTTCTGATCGTGTATGTGGTTTTCAGCTGGTTCAAACTTGCCGTTGATCTTGTGCTGGAAAACGACAACTCGATCCCCATCGTCGCCAGCAGCTATGCGATTTTCATGTCTGTGGTCGTTGCTTATGGCGCGATGAACTATCTGTTAGAGCGGTATTTTGACCGAAACCGGAAAATACAGGCCCTGAACGTCGAGGCGGATGTCAGCCAGAACATGTCGGCGGCTCAGGAAACACCAGAGGCCGAGAAAAGGAAGCATTCGATCCTGACCTACGAGGATCTGGCGCGGCGCGTTGCCGGCATTCTGGCCTTTGTGGTGGGTATCTACGCGCTGGTTGTCATCTGGAACCCCGATGCAAGCTGGAGCGAGGATTTGCCTGTCGGGCGTGCGCTGGATGTGATGGTGATCCTGTTCATCGGTTACATCCTGTTTCACTTCTTCCGCATCTGGATCGATAGCAAAATTGCGGAAGAGACCGACGATGGCAGCGCTGAGGCGGAATTGGGCGATGAAGGTGGCGAAGGTGGTCAAAGCCGTCTGGCAACCCTGCTGCCCCTGTTCCGGGGCGCCATTCTGGCAGTAGTGGTTGTCACGATTGTTCTTATCGTGCTGATGGAACTGGGCATCAATGTCAGTCCCTTGTTTGCTGGTGCGGGTGTGGTAGGTCTGGCCGTGGGCTTTGGGTCGCAAACCCTGGTGCGCGATATCTTTTCCGGTGCGTTTTTCCTGATGGATGATGCCTTTCGGAAAGGGGAATATATCGACATCGGAGACGTCAAAGGTACGGTGGAAAAGATATCCGTGCGCTCGTTTCAGCTGCGCCATCACCTTGGGGCCCTGAACACCATTCCGTTTGGCGAAATCAAGGTTCTGACCAATTATTCCCGCGACTGGGTAATTATGAAGCTGCCACTGCGGGTGACCTACGACACCGATGTCGAAAAAGTACGCAAGCTGATCAAGAAACTGGGTCAGCAATTGCTGAGCGATCCGGTCATCGGCGACAACTTTATCCAGCCTCTGAAATCACAGGGTGTGATCGAGATGCAGGATTCCGCAATGATCATCCGGGTCAAGTTCATGACAAAACCGGGCGATCAATGGCTCGTGCGCAAGAAGGTGTATCAGGAGATTCGCGAGTTGTTTGCCCGCGAAGGTATTCGGTTTGCCCATCGTGAGGTGACGGTGCGTCTGGCCGGAGATCAAGAGCCCGAGGATCTGACGCCGAAACAACGCGAAGCTGTGACAGGCGCGGTGCAGGCGGCAATAGACGAAGACTATCTGGACGATATCGGCCCGGCCGGGGATGATCGTTAGGGCGCTCTCCCGCCTCTTTGATCCGCGTCTCTGACGAGACGCGACCCAATGCCTTGGGCCCGGCCGCGCGTGCCGCGCGGCGCAAGCGGCGGCTGGACAGTCACGTCCAGATGGCGTCGGACGTGCCCAGTTTTGGAGCAGGAAGATCCCAGCGCATTTTTGTGTCACCAACGCTGAGCGCGGGTTTCAGACGATGACCGGGACCCCATCCGGATGTTTCATGATCGGGGTGATAGTCCGTGTCCATGGCGCGTATCTCATCTTGATCGATGTCCGATTTGCCCAGAATTGCCAGCAATTCCGCTGTGCGGGCCAAAGACAAATGCCCGAACATGATCGAATCGCCTGCCGTGGCGTCGGCCAGTGCGGACAGGACGGCCGCGGCCATCAGGTAACCCGTTGCGTGATCCAACGCCTGAACCGGCAGCGGAGTGGGTTCGTCAGTGTGGGCCCAATCCATGCCCGCCCTTGCAATGCCCGAGCTCATCTGTACCAGACTGTCAAATCCCCGCCGGGTTGCCCAGGGTCCTTGCCAGCCATAGGCGTCCAGCGTGACCTCAACACGGTTGGGGGCCAGTTCGTCGCGTTTGGCCTTGGTCAGGCCAAGCGCCTCTAATGCGCCGGGGCGGTATCCGTGCACAAAAACGTCGGCTTGCGACAATAGATCGTGCAGCCGGTCTGCGCCTTCGGACGATTTCAGATCCAGATAAGCGCAGCGTTTGCCCAGCGAAACATCGGGGATGACCCCCGGCTCGTCCCAGCCGGGTGGGTCGATGCGCAGCACGTCAGCGCCGAATCCGGCCAAAGTGCGCGTTGACACCGGACCCGCCAGAACGCGGGTCATGTCCAGAACCCTTAACCCCGCTAGCGGTCGGGCGACACTGGCCTCTGGCCGATCCCGCAGCGTGACATACCTTGGACCTTGCCATGAGATCAGTGGGTCGCGGGCCACGGCACGACCTTGCGGGTGATCCTGCCACTCTGCCCGGCTGCGCATCGCGGCGGCCACACCGCCTTCGGCCACAACAGCGGTTTCCAGATCGGCAATGTTCCACGATCTGACGGCCTGCCGGACGGCTTTGCGATCCGGGTATACAGCCAGTGCCCGCAGCGCCGCCGCACGATGACGTGGCAGGTTTGTATGCAATCTGATCCAGCCATCAGCGGCCCGATAGTCACCTGCAAGCGCGTCCCAGAGCCCCGGCATCTTCCAACCGTACGGCTTGAGTGAGAACTTGAACCACAGCGAGGCAAGGCGGTGATCGACACAAGCGTCACACACCGATGGTGTCAGGTTCAGATTATACAACAGACGCGCCAGTTCCTGGCCCACCGCCGCAAAGCTGGCCGTGGCCAGTTCCGAGACTGCAAATGCGCTTGGCAAGGCCCCTGAACCGGCGGTGCGATAACTGTCAGTCGCCGGCAGCGACGCGAGCAGGCTCATTGCTGGTATGGATCAAGACTGTCGCGCAGCCCGTCACCCAGAAAGTTAAACGCCAGCACGATGACGATAATCGGAAGCATCGGAATCGCCGTCCACGGATAGATTTCGATCGACGCCAGATTCTGCGCATCATTCAACATCACGCCCCAACTGACAGCGGGCGCGCGCAACCCAAGCCCCAGAAAGCTGAGCGCCGTTTCACCAAGGATCATGGCCGGGATAGACAAGGTTGCAGATGCGATCAGGTGCGACATGAAATTGGGCAGCAGGTGTTTTCGGATCACCCGCCCGGAACTTGCCCCCATCATCTCGGCCGCGCGGACATACTCCTCTTCGCGCAGCGACAGGAATTTTGCCCGGACCGAACGCGCCAGACCGGGCCAGTCGAGAATGCCCAATATGATTGAAATGATGAAGAAAACAGCCACTGGGCTCCAGTTTGACGGTACGGCGGCAGACAAGGCCAGCCAGAGCGGCAACTCGGGCAGCGACCGCAGAATCTCGATCACCCGGTTGATGGTCCAGTCAATGCGGCCGCCGAAGTATCCGGCCATCGATCCGAAGAGTATTCCAAGGAAGAACGAAACCGAAATGCCGATCAGACCAACCGTCAATGACAATTGCGCCCCGTACAGAATACGGCTGAAGATATCGCGGCCCAGACGGTCGGAGCCCCATAAAAACAAGGTTGCGCCGTCAGGTGCGCAGAACAGATGTGTGTCCGCTGCAATAAACCCGGCCAAATGGTATTCGGAACCTTCGCAAAAGAACCTGATCGGGCGCGGGTCATCGGTGTCGGGCACAAATGTCCACTGGAACGTCTCAAGATCGGCCTCTGCGAGTATGGGGTACACAAACGGGCCGACAAATGCGCCGTCGTGAAACCAGTGTACCGATTGGGGCGGGGCATACAGATGTTCGCCGTTGCGGTCATTTGGTCCATAAGGCGCAATGAAACCGGCAAACGGCAGCATCAGGTAGCAGAAAAGCAGAAAGACACCCGAGATCAGGCCCAGCCTGTGCGTCTTAAACTTGCGCCAGACCAGTACCCAATTGGGCGCGTCCAGATCGGCGCGTTCCAGTTGCTGAACAGATGCCTCGGGATCGAACGGTGCGGTGTCAACATAGCGATCATCAGGACGGTCGGTCATGCTTCGCGCCCCTCATATCTGATGCGCGGGTCCAGCATCACCAGCAGAATATCCGAAATCATTGTCCCGATCAGGGTCAGCAAAGCCACGAACATCAGGATGAAGGCGGCCAGGAACTGATCCTGTGTTTTGAGCGCGGTCAGAAGCGTTGGACCGATGGTTTGCAGGCCCAGCACCACAGATACCAGAACTGATCCTGATACCATCGACGGCAGGAGGTTGCCTATGTCCGCCACAAAAGGGTTAAAGGCCACGCGCAGCGGATACTTCGTCAGCATCCGGGACGGTCCCATGCCTTTGGCGATGGCGGTTTCCACATAAGGTTTTCCCAGCTCGTCCAACATATTTGCACGAAGCCGCTGCATCATGGCCGAGGCACCGGACGTACCGATGACAAAGGTTGGCACGATCAGGTGAATGAGAATGGATTTCAGCTTGTCCCAACTCATTGGCTGACCTTCGAACCTGGGGTCCATAAGCCCGCCGATGGGCAGATTGAAATACTGATGGCCGTAATAGAACAAGATCAGGGCCAGCAGAAAATTCGGAGTGGCCAGACCCAGATACCCCACAAAGGCCGAGGTATAGTCGATCCACGTTCGTGACCGCGCGGCAGCGATCACGCCAAGCGGCAGAGCCACTGCGTAGACAAACAGAATGGCCGCCAGATTGACCACAACTGTCAGCCACAATGTGTCTCCGACAATTTCGGACACCGGGCGGTCGAATTCGAAAGACCATCCGTAGTTGCCTTGCAGCAAACCTTCGAACCCGTGTGGTCCGGGCCAGAATCCGATCCAGATCAGATATTGTTCCGGCAAGGACCGGTCCAGCGAGTATTCCTTGCGCAGAAACTCAGCCTTGGCGACACCGGCGGACTGACCCGAGGCCTGCAATTCCGCAATCTGATTGCTCAGATAATCCCCGGGGGGCAGGTTGATGATCACAAAGATCAGGACCGACACCACCAACAGCGTCAGCAGCATCGTGAAAAAGCGATACACCACATAGCGCAGCATGACCATTTAGCTGCTCCTGATCAGTCGGCGAAGAAGAACTCGTCGGGGCGGTGAACACCGAAATGCGCGCCCGGTTCCCACGCCCACATAGCCTGTTCAGGCACGTTGCGCAGGCGGTTCGACACGACGATAGGCTGCGGTGCGCCATTCAGGATGCCGATCGCGTACAGCTGATCTGCATGGATGGCCAGCATTTCGGTCCACGCGGCCTCACGCTCGGTATCGGTAGAGGCGATTTCCCAACCATGGGCCAGTTCCATCAGGCGTTCGGCTTCGGGCATGTCGGGCGCTTCGCCGACTTCTCCACCAGTCTGATAATATTGGCCCCATTTTGGCCAGGCCAAAAATACCTGATCCGTTGGTGCCAGATATGAGGGCGAGGTGTGGGCCTGCGGCAGCCCGTCATCCCAGCCGAACCAGACCGAGGCCATGGTGTTTCCTGCAAACACCCGGTTGCGCAGAATATCGCGGTCCAGCGGGCGCATCACAAGTTTTACGCCCGCCTCGCGCCAGGTGTCGGTCACGATCTGCAACGCGTTTTCCACCTCTTGCCGTTCCCCGGCGGTTTCAATGATCAGTTCCATCGGCCGCCCGTCCGGCAACAGTCGAATCCCGTTTTTGTCCCGCTGGTCCAGACCGGCCGCGTCCAGCAGCGCATTCGCCTGTTCGATGTCGTAATCGGCCCACGCCCTGGAGTTGTCTTCGTTAAAAAAGGGTGAGGCGGGCAGAACCGACATGGCGCCGGGCTTGGCCAGCTTGAAATAAAGCGCCTGATTTATCGTTTGCCGATCAATGGCCAGCGACAAGGCGCGCCGCACACGAACATCCCGTAAAACCTCGCGCCACGCCTCATCGGCAAAGTTGAGATTTGGATAAATGGCGATTTGCGATGCAACGCCTGTTTTCCACAAGAGCGTCTTGTAATCGCCACCCTCTTCGCCCTTTTTCAGGATCGAGGCATCCCGGAACGCCAGACCACGACCTTGAAGATCGCTTTCGCCCGCGTTGGTCTTTGCGGCGACCAGACCGGGGGCAACGATCTCCATTTCGACCACGTCGATATACGGCAATTGCACCCCGTTCGAATCGATGCGGTGATAATAAGGGTTGCGCACAAAGTTGTGCCGGATTTTCTTGCCTGAACTGGCGTTCAGCCAAGGCTGCAATGTCGGCAATTCGTGATTGTCGAACTTATACAAATTGTCCAGCTTGTTATGCAGCGCCGCCCAGCTTTTCACCCGGGCATCTTCGACCTGAAAGGCCAGCTCTTCGGGGTCGGCGAATTTCTCATGATACTGTTTCAGAAACGCCGAGGGACGGTAAATGAAAGGCGGTCGCGCCTGCGCCAGCGATTGCAGGAACTGTGGATTTGGGTCGTCCCACTCGAAAATTACCGTGGTTTCATCCGGAAAGGACACGGTGGGTTTCTTGCCCTCAACGATCAGAAAATCAGGCGGACCCGACGGGCTGAGCAATTCGTTGTTGGCCACATCTTCCCACCAATAGCGGAAATCCTCGGACGTAAAAGGCGAGCCATCCGACCATTTGTGACCGGGGCGCAAGTTCAGCGTATATTTTTTGTTGTTTTCATTTTCGAACGACGCAAGCAGATCCGGAACGATTGTGTAGTCTTCGTCAAAGCCGACCAGACGGGCATATCCGTACACCACCATCTGCCGAATGTCCTTGGACCGTGTGACCATTGTGCGCAGCGTACCGCCCTGCGATCCAAACTCGCGCCCTTTGGCGTCCAGATCCACCACCAATGGTTCTTGTGGCAATCTGTCCTGAATGGGCGGCAGATGGCCCGCATTCACTTCGGCGGACCAGAATTCGCCTTCCTGCAATGCAGGTAAGTCTGCGGCAGCGGGCAAGGCCCATCCAAACGCCAATGCAGCGCTGAGGATAAGGGTTCGAGTGGTGTCAAACATGGCAACGTACCTTATGGCCCGGTTCCAATTCCACAAGTGAAGGTATCACGGTGTCAGAGAAACGAAAGGCTTCTTCCCAACTGTCCGGCGCGCCGGCACCCAGCGAGACCATTTGAAGGTCAATCGGGCGATTGATGTCGGGTTCTGGTTGAGCGGCAATCAGCGCTTTGGTGTAAGGATGGCGCGGATTGTAAAAGAGTGTCTCGGGCGGGGCCTGTTCAACGATCAGGCCACGGCGCATCACCGCGACTTCGTCGGCGATGCGGGCAACGACGGCAAGGTCGTGTGAAATAAAGAAATAGGACAGGTTCAGGCTGTCCTGCAGGTTCTCCAGAAGCGTCAGAATTTGTTCCTGTACGGAAACGTCCAGCGCAGACGTTGGTTCGTCGCAGACAATAAGCTGGGGGTCCAGCATCATTGCGCGGGCAATAGACAGGCGCTGTCTCTGGCCGCCTGAAAATGCGTGAGGGTACCGTTTCAGCATGTCGGCGTTCAAGCCGACCCGTTTCAGCATTTCCGCCGCCTTGTCCCGTTGCTCTGCCGGTGCACCGATGCGATGAATCTCTAGCGGTTCGGTCATCGCGTCCTGAATGCGCATGCGGGGGCTCAGCGAACTGTAGGGGTCCTGAAATACCATCTGCGCCTTGCGCTGGAACGCCGCGCGTTGCGCGCGCGTCATCCGGTGCACTGGAATTGGGTCGTCATGCTGGGATGTTAGAAACAACACCTCGCCCCCGGGGTCAGGCAGTTCGGCACCCAGCGCGATACGCGCGGCGGTGGTTTTGCCTGATCCGCTTTCGCCAACAAAAGCCAGCAATCGTAAGACCGACCATGTCAGGCAGAATCATCGAACGTCGCGACCAAGTTTTAATCGGCCGGCGATCGTTGTTTGCGGCGGCCG
>JBCCIK010000052.1:0-22197 GCA_039028255.1 Pseudomonadota bacterium
CGCAGCGTCACCGGCCTGGTGCGTATGTGCCTGCGTGTGGCCTTCGGGATTCCGACCAAAGAAGAATACCGGACGCTGCAGTTCAAAGAACACCTGGCTCAGCTGATCGGCATGGCCAACAACCTTAACCAGATGACCAAGGCTGCGAACGCAGGGAAGTTCCGGCTCAACAAGCGCACCGAAGATCAGATCGAGGCCATGAAGGTCGAGATCCGCGAGTTGCGTCAGTTGTTCGTGGATTACTCAGATGCGGCCCGTGCACGGTCATTTACTCGGGCTCTTGAGACTGAGCGGCTGGCGGAAATCCAACGCGCGCATCGTGTGTCACCCAACGCAAAGAGTGACGGATGACCAGCTTGACTGCCGCATATGATCCGGCCTGGGACGCGCTCTTTGGAGAGTTTCAGTTGATCCCGGATCTGAAGCCGCGGCCTGGTCAGAACCTTGCGCGGTCGCATCGGCGGCAGGCACAACGAGCGAGCGCACCCAGTGGGGCAGCTGGCACGATCGCCAATGCACTTCTGACCAATCAGGCGGTGGTCAAGGTTGTCCGCGGTGGAAGCGTCACGGCATCCGGGCGCCTGGGTGGCCAGCTGTCTTACATCACCCGCAAGGGCACCGTCGAAATGGAACGCGGCGATACCGGTGAGCTGACGCATGGGATGGATGGCCTGCGCGACGTGCAAGACGCCTGGGCGAAGGATTGGGCCCAGATGGATGCGCGTGTCACCAGCTACACCTACCATGTGATCCTGTCCTACCCCAAGGACACGGACCGGGAGGCCGCCAAGCAGGCTGCGCGCAGTTTCGGCGAGCGGTTGACGAACGGCGAGTATGGCGACCGATACAAATACGTCATGGCCCATCACGACGACACTGGGCATCCACATACGCATCTGGTGATCAGCCGGGCAGGGGCCTTGGGCAAGACTCTTCAGCTGAGCCGGTATGCCCGCGAGATGGCACACTTTGCGGCCATCAACCCTTTGACTTGTGCAGACGAGCGCGACTTGGAAGCACTTGTCAGTGCGCGCGGACATGAAGTGACATTCATGCAGGCAAGTCCGCTAACGGTGCCCGCTGGTATGGTTTGCACAAGTTGGTCGCGGGGCGCCCAGATGGTCATGCAGGGCGCAATGACAAACGTGCCAAAGGTCGCTTTGACGGGACTGACGCCGTTGGATGTGCCAGAGATGAAACGGCTCGTTGCGCTGACGGAACCCGGCCCTTTCGAAGCGCAGACGATCAGATTTGGGTCCTATTGGGGCGTGCGCCGTAAAGGGCAACTTGTGGCCATGGCCGGCCAGCGCATGCACTTTGATGGGTATTGCGAGATAAGCGCCGTGTGCGTGCATCCTGATCATCGGGGGCAAGGCTTCGCGCAAGCGCTTGTCGCGCAGGTTGCCGCTGGAATCCGCGCGCGGAATGAGACGCCGTTTTTGCACACCTACGCAGATAACACGCCTGCGATCGCACTCTACACGCGACTAGGGTTCCGGCTGAACCAGCAGATGCACATCGTTTGCATGGATGTGGAAAAGCTGGACGTTGGTCTCAATCAGGAGGGGCAGAGCCATGCAGGCCATTCTATGTAACGAGGCGCAGCACTTGAGTGGCGAAATCGTTCCTGCCGGGGACGTGAGGTTTTCGCATCTAGATCCAACGGATCAAAAGGCCCTGACTGACCACTTTGCTAGCCTCTCGCCAGAGGACCTTAGGTTTCGTTTTGGATCGCCGGTGTCACAGGCCTGGGTCGCCCGTTACCTAGCTGGCATTCTGGAAGCCCCCGGCCAAGTTCTTGCAGCTTGGGCTGACGGCAACATTTACGCGCTTGGCGAATTGCGACCAGCACACCGTGGTCCTGAGGATGCATGCGAGATTGCGATGTCTGTTCTCAAACCCTTTCGCAATCAAGGGGTTGGAACAGCCTTGCTCAACACGCTGCTTGAAGATGCAATGACTATGGGATTTGCATATGCCCATCTGCAAGTTATCGATGAAAACCGCCCGATGCGCCGCATTTGCAGGAATTTACAAGCTGAGTGCGCGCGGTTTGGTCCTGACTTGATTTACAGTTTTTCGATTGGACCCTGCCTGATTTAGTGTATGACAGCCTAGTTTAAACCGCGTGGCACTCCGCTTCCTTTGACAATCAGCACTCACGCGAACTTGACTGGACGCCGTCTCGAAAACCGATAGCTGGGCGGGATTTCTACTAAGTTCGTTTCGCGAGGCCATGAGATGTTGGACCCCTTAACCCATATTGTACAATCGCTGGGGCTTGTCGGAGGTGTGTTTCTGGAAGGCGAATTTACTGCGCCTTGGGCGATTACGGCGCATGTGACGGAAGAAGACTGCAAACCGTTTATGCCCATCCCAAAGCAAGTGATCGCCTATCATGTGGTCACCGAAGGTGAGTTGATCTTGGCTGCCAACAACCAGGAGCATTTGGCAAAGGCGGGGGATGTCATTATTTTCCCTGCTAACAACGAGCATCTCTTGGCAAGTGATGCATCTGTTCCCGCTATCCTGGGCGATGATCTCCTGCTGCCTGCGGGCGAGTGCGGGTTGGTGCGGATCCAGCATGGCGGGGGTGGTGCCCGCACCTGCATTTTGTGCGGTTTTCTCGCCAGTCAATCAGCGCCGAGCATTCTGATCGAGTCTCTTCCTGAGGTCTTGATCGTGTCTCTCGATGATGTCGCGACATTGAACTGGATAGAGGTCTCTATCGCGATGGCTGCACGTGAGTTGTCGGCTGGGAGGGTGGCCTCAAAGAGCGTGATGTCGCGGTTATCCGAACTGCTGATTATCGAAGCCTTGCGGGTCTACCTTGAGGGTCGCCCAAAGGTTAACGGCTGGCTGGCTGGCATGGCGGATCAGAAAATTGCACGAGCCCTCGTACGTATCCACGAAGATCTCGAACGCCCGCCCTCTGTTGTGGAACTCGCAGGTGTTGCTGGCATGTCGCGGTCCGCTTTCGTTGATCGATTTTCTGAGCTCCTCGGTTCCGCACCGCGCCGCTACATACTGGACCAACGCATGCAAACGGCTTGTCTATTGCTGCGCGAGACATCTCTTGGTCTCTCAGACGTCTCACTTCGAGTCGGCTACGAAGCCACCGAAGCGTTTTCCCGCGCTTTCAAACGTGAAACTGGCAAAACACCAATCGAATACCGCTTGGCGCAGGCCAGCTAGGAATTGGTTTGGCTGTTTAGTCAAGTTTGGCGGTTAAGCGGTCAATGATCCAACTGCCACGGGAGCCTATGTGAACTCTGGAAAAGACGTCCCGCCAGATGCGGGCGAAACCAGAGGACCAACTATGAAATACGACAGACAAGACAACCCAATGACGGGCGCGAGCGGCGATGCAGCAGAGCTTTACGAGCAAGCAGTTTCGGCCTTCAACGTTTACCGGGGTGATCCGGTGGCCTTGGTCGATCAAGCCCTTGCAGCGGCGCCAGACTTTGCCATGGCGCATATCCTAAAAGCCTATTTGTTTGCGCTTGCAACTGAGCCCGAGGCGACAGTTGAATCGAAGAGCATCTTGGAGAAGCTGCAAACTCTGCGTCTGAACGACCGAGAAATGTCGCTTGTCGAGGCACTAAAATTGCTTGTTGCGGGCGAATGGACCCAAGCCGCCCTTGCGCTCGACCGCCATTCGATGCTTTGGCCGCGGGATCTGGTTGCACTTCAATGTGGGCATCTGATGGACTTCTACCGCGCGCATGCGCGCGACATGCGTGACCGCATCGCTCGCGCGCTGCCGCAATGGTCCGAGGATATGCCTGGATATTCGATTGTCCTTGGAATGCAATCATTTGGGCTGGAAGAAACCGGTGATTACGCCCGCGCCGAGGACTTCGGGCGTCGGGCCGTTGCTTTGGAGCCGCTGGACTGCTGGGCGCACCATGCGGTGGCTCATGTGATGGAAATGCAGGGGCGGGCGCAAGACGGCCTCGGTTGGATGATTGCGCGTGAGCCGCATTGGTCCGGGGACGACAACTTTTTTCGGGTTCACAACTGGTGGCACCGCGCGCTCTACCATATCGATCTCGAGCAAACTGACGCGGCACTTGCACTTTACGACGGTCCGGTGCGGGAAGGCCGAAGCGACGTCGCGCTCGATCTTGTCGACGCGTCTGCGCTCCTGTGGCGGTTGACCCTCGCAGGGTGTGATGTCGGGGACCGTTGGGCAGAGCTGGCTCATACCTGGGACAAACATGCGGATGGCAAGCTCTATGCCTTCAATGACTGGCACGCTTCCATGGCCTATCTTGGCGCTGGTCGGCATGCAGATGTCGACCGTCTTACCCGATCTCTCAAAGAAGCAAGAGGTGCCGAAACGGCCAAATGGGCACACAGTACCGGCTTGCCCCTTATCGAAGGGTTTGCCGCTTACTGGCGAGGCGACCATGCCGAGGCGGTTGAGAAGCTACACAGCGCACGCTTTATCGTAAATGGTTTTGGCGGCAGTCACGCGCAACGCGATATCATTGATTGCACGCTCACAGAGGCAGCCCTGCGAGGTGGGTTTCGTGATATCTCCAGCGCATTGGCGCATGAACGGCTGGCGGTAAAGCCGCATAGCCCTGTGAACCAGCGGTTCCTGACGCAATCGACCGGTTTGGGCGTGCACACCAAAGCCGCGTAGACGGGACCTAAGAATGACTGGCGCATGTTCCAATGCGCCAGTCAAACGGGTCAGTGGGACGTCTTGCTTTCGGTCAGAGCCCGCAAAGTCATCCTAAGGGGCTTAGGAACCGTGATCTTTGGCTTCCTCGTGTTTGGTGAAGGCCTGAACGCGGTTAAGATCTTTGGCTTGATCGCAATCCTGGCTGGTGTCGCCAGTCTACGCGCCGCAGCATGATCGCGGTATTGAACTCGGTGAAGGTTGTTAAGCAAAACCTAGCGCCGGTCCAGCACTGTGCGCCCATACTTTTCACGGCCATCCCTCGTTGATGACGGATTCCTACGAGAAACGAGCCTCGTGCAGTTGTCCACTTCCCGCCATGATACTCTTCTCCTTGGTCGCGAAGCGCACAATGCGGACGTTGAAGGTTCGAAACGGAACGACGGCTAAGTCCCGCGACCCGGACTTTGATCTGTGTTCTGTAAAGGTCAGGTTTTGCTCGCCGTAGCTGCCCGTTCAACTCGCCGTCGCTCATAGTACGCCTCCATCTTTGAGGGTCGTCCAGGTGGCCGTCGTCCCGTCTTCTTGTAATGGTTCTTCGCGCTGACCGGTTTGACCTTTGGCGGTGGCGCGGCTTTCTGCTGTTCTTCTTTAATGTGTGCCAGAACCGCGCCGAGATGCTTGTTCTCTGTGATCGCGGCATGGCTCACACGCTGCTGGTGCGGATCGAAGATGCTGCAGGGCAGGGCGACGCCTTTTGCGCGGACCTGAATCCGCCCGTCCGGCATCTCAAAGACATCAACGTATTTGCCAACCAATCCGCGGGTCAGATCGTTGACCTCAAGCCGGATGCGCTTGCGGTTGTATTTGAGCGTCAAATCCTTAGTGACATAGCGTTTGTCGCGCAGGCAGAAGACTTCGGCGAGGCGCTCCGGTTCGATGTTCAAGGCGCGATGAAGGTTGTCTGGTTTGGCCGGAGCCTTTGCAAACTTGGCGTTGTAGCGTTTGACGAAGTCTGCAAGGAACACGTTGCCGTCCTCCATGTTCGAGATACGCGCGATGCGCAGTTCCTTGACCAGCCGATCTTGCAGCGTTCGGTTTGTACGTTCGACACGGCCTTTGGCCTGAGAGCTGTTCGCACAGATAATCTCGATGTTTAGCTCCGCCAGAGCGCGTGCCAATTGGGTCATGCCTGTCATGTGTTCGTTCGGCTTTGGGATGCGGAAAACGGTGTGTTTGTCGCTGTAGAAGGCGACAGGCCGACCATGTTTGAGCAGATAGCTTTCCAGTGCCTCGAAATAGCTGAAGGTGCTCTCTGATTTGACGAACCGCAGCTCCATCAAGGTGCTGGTGGCGTCGTCAATCAACACAAGCAGGGTGCAAGGATCTTCTCGATCCTCGAACCATCGATGATCAGACCCGTCAATCTGGATCAACTCACCAAAACACTCGCGGCGCAGACGCGGTTGATGGAATGTCCGGTGTTGTTCGCGTGACAAACAAATGCCGTCTTCCTGCATCCATTTGCGGACGGTCTCTCGTGAGACTTTGAAGCCGTGATGCTCGGCCAGCATCTCAGCTGCCAGTGTCGGCACAAAGTCCGCGTAGCTCTCTTTGATCACCGACAACGCATAGTCGCGCTTGGCAAGATGAAAGCGGTTGTTTGGCGGCTTACCACGCGCCTTGTGTCTGATCGCCGATGCGCCATCCTGACGATACCGCTTCAACAACCAGAAAACCTGTCTGCGCGTCAGACCCAACATATTGGCCGCCTTGTCGACGCTCAACCGGCCATCATCGACCTGCGCCAGAACCTCCACACGGTTCAACTCGCGCTCGCTCATAACCACCCATCCAATGTCCGCTCAACCTCATTGATTTTTGAGGGCAGAGTGACATTCCTTAATTGCTCACGGGTGACATTTTAGCTTTGCCGCTACATATAATAGAAAACCAGTAATAGTAGTTATGTTAAATATCTACATAACGTCTTACGTTCAGCTAAAGCCTTTCGCACTCTGGTCCGTTCGAGAACCGAACTTTGTTTAAGCAATGCTAAGTTTGGACTACAGGTTTGCTGGTTCGGCTCACTTGATCCAATGGCCGCTGCCTCAAGCGATGATGTCATTGATTCAAGCGGATGCGCGCGATGTCTCGGAGTCTTTTCCGCAATGGTGTGCAGCGCTGCGGGATTGTCCTCTGGTCAGAAATGCGCGGCATTGATTGGCTCTACAGTACTCAAGTGGTTCGGGATAAATCCGGCTGCTTTCGATGGTGTTTGGGTCAGGGCGGCAGGCCGTGCATGGCGACCCCTGCCCAATGGCTCACAGTACCGGTTGATCCAGGATTTCATGCATCGCTGTCAGAAACGCTCTGACCTCGTCCGGGCTGTTGTAATGGCACATGGACACACGCACGGCCGATGTCAGGCCCAGGGGATCAAGGATATTGCCTGAATAATGGTCGGCTTTGCGCGTGTGCGTACGAATGCCACGGTCGCGTAACGCGCTGACCAGATCGGGGGCCTCAATCCCTTGTACTGCGATTGAAACCAGCCCTTCGCGCGCCGGATTATCGGCGCCGCCAATGATTTTGACGCCCGGCAAATCAGCCAAACCGGCCAGATTACCGGTTCCGTGGATCATCGCATCGGTCAGTCGTTTTTCATGAGCGTGGATTGCTGTGCCTGCAGCTTCGATCCGGGCGCGGCGATCTGTTGTGTCGCTGACCTGTGCGCCCAGCCACTCGAAATATGCGACGACATCGGACATTGTGGCATAAGCTCCGGTGTCGCGGGTTCCCAGCTCCCAATTGTCTTCGGGCCCGTTCAGCAAAGCGTCGTGTGGCAGTGCGTTCAGCCGTTCGGATGTCCACGCAACACCGTACCCGTGACGTGAAAAGACCTTGTATGGTGAAATCACATAGCCGTCGATGTCATAGGCGGCGATGTCGATCCAACCGTGACTGGCATGCTGTATACCATCGACGATGATCAGCGCATCAGGCGCGGCTGTGCGGATTGCGCCTGCGATACCGGCCACATCCACCCCCATCCCTGTCACGGGCGATGTGTGCAGAATTGTTGCCACCCGGATATCGGGGGTCAGATGTGGCAGGAAATCCTCGACCGTCACGCAACCGGTTTCCGAGTTGTGCGGCACGCTGACATAAGGTTTCCCGGCAATCTTGGACCATCGCGCACAGGCGCTGCGAGTGGCTGGGTGTTCCAGTGTTGAACCCAGAACCACGCCTCCATCCTCGGCGCCCAGGATGGCGTTCATAATCAGACGAAACAATAGTTCCGTGCCGCTTTCGCCAACAAAAATATCGCCGTCCGGTGCGTTGAAGAACATCCGCAAATCGGCCTTGGCCCGGTTGATGCGGTCCACCAGGTGATGCGCCATTTCATTGTCGCGCCCTTGATTGTCGGGAATGGCGGCAAACTCGGTCGAGGTGTCCAAAACCGATTTCAGCGTCAGCGCGCCGCCTGCGTTTTCAAAGAAGATGCGAGGACCGGCCTGAGGGCAAGTGTCGACATGGGCGAACCGGTCGCGGATGTCCTGCAAAAGAGTGGGGGAGTTGGTGATCATGATTGGAAACTCTGTTGCTGTTGATCTTCAGGTTAAGGCTTTGCGTACGATGGCCTGAGCCATTTCAGTCAGTGCGATATGCGTTGTGTCAAGGATGCCATCCACATGGGGGTCAATCAGCCCGTCCGCCGAATTGATCAGGCCATTGGCGGTCATTACCTCCAGCAGACGTGCCTCGGTCTGTGGTGTGTGGATCAGGCGTGCATCGCCGGTGCGCAGCGCCATGGCGGCACATATTGCTGTGCACCCCCAGTTGGATACGGCGGCGGTCATCAAAACATCCGCGCCCGATACCGCGCCAATGCCACCACCACAGGCGCACTCTCCCGGTGCGGCGTAAGGCACGGATTGCCGGACTGCATCGGCCACCAGGCCCATGCCGATCTCATTGCCCCCGTCCCCCACAGCGACTGTTGGAATCTTGCGAGCCATCGCGACATCGAACAGCATGTCGATCCGAGCCCGCCCCATACCGTAATCACGCCCGCGCATGTTGTAATAGATGCCGTTTTCATTACGTCCGACCCGCTCGGTCGAGATCATCAGGTCCGGCGAAAACCGATCCAGCATCTTTGATGCCGCCGCCCTGCCCTGATCGTCCGATACCGGGTAAGGCTGGATTGTGACACAGGCCATGCTGCCATCACCGCTGGCCTGCCGCAGCGTGTCATAGTCGACCACTGCCAGCCCGCAGGCCCGTAATGTGGCGCTGATCGGTGGGATTAATGTCTGTTCGATGACCAGAATGGAACTAGCCCTGCGTGCCAGCCAAAGGGCCCGGATCACGGCGGCCGCACCCGAGGGTCCGTCATTCTCACCCAGCTGCGGGGACAGCCATGCGCGACTGACGGACCCGGTCGTCACAATTGCTGTGCCGCCTTCGGGTATCGCGAGGATCATGTCCGCTGCCGCCCCGCATAACGGTTCGCCGACCAAAGCGCGGGACGCCTGATACAGCGGTTCAACCCCGCGATTGCCGATGTCCAGATTGACCAGCCTGTCCAGCCTGTCGTCATATCTTGTCCAGTCGCTCATCGGTCATCACCAAACAGGGTTTGTGCAAACCAGTAGCCATCCTCAAGGCGCTCGGCAACCTGTTGGGTGGCCTTTTCCAGTGCCGTCACCAGCGCGTCCGCCCCGCCAATTGCGGTCAAGGCACCCGCAGTGGGTTTGAGGCGCAGCGACACTCGGCCTCCGGGTGCGCCATGGGTGTTCACCGTCAGCACTGCGTGGTCTTGCAGCAGGATCATGCCAATTGCCGCCGTTGCTTCGGCCGGAACTATGGTGGTCTGTGTTTTGCCGGCCAAGCCCAGCACCCGTGCCAGTACATCCTGTTCGTCCAGCATCGGGCCCAGATCGGTTCTGTGTACGACATCGTCGCCCCAGACCACAGACAGAGCATCGGCAATGGACTGGCCATCGCGGGCTTCGGCCCTGAGATCATCCGGATCAAAGGCGTGCAGGCTGCGCATGGCCCCCGCCGCAATTGGCGCGCGGGCCTCCTGCCCCAGTTCCGAGGCTTTGGCCAGCGTTGCCAGAACCGGCTCGGCCTGACCGCATAACACCCCTGCCCGTGGTCCCGACAGCCCGGCCTTGTCAGCGTTGGTGATCGCAAAATCGGCGCCAAGGGTCAGGCTGGCCGCGCCGTGGTGCAAAACAGGGCGCAACCGGGCACCATAAGCCTCGTCCATGAATGTAGCGGCACCAAAGGCGTGCGCGGCCCTGATCGCGCGTCGGGTCTGGTCGTCCGGCAGGCGCGCCAGCGTGCTGGTGACGGTTGTGACGATCACCAAAGCAGGCTCGTAACGCTTTATGGCTTCGTACGGGTCGGTACTGCCGGGGATTTCGACCAGCTCTGAACCTGCAAGATGGCAGCCCCGAACAACGGATGCATGGCTTCGATCCTTGTCCGGCACAACCGATACAACGGTTCGACCCTGAGACAAGGCCAGAATCGCGGCGACGATGCCCGCGCTGGTGCGGTTGGTCACAGCCACGGTGTCACCGCCGCCGAAATGCGCAATCGCGGCTTTGGCCAAATCCCCGGCGAACAGGCCCGGTCCGATCCATTCTTCGCAATAGGTTTCAAGATCGGCGGGTTTCAACGGAAAATATCGCGGGTTTCCGGTGAAGATGCCAATTTCGTTCATCCCCCGCGCGGCAACCACCCGCGCGGCAATCGATTGCGCATGGCGCAAGCGCCGGATTTCTGCCGCGCTGGAACTCAGGTGGACGCCGCGGGCAAATCCGACCGACGCATCAATGGGGTTGTCGAACCGGTCCGTGGTCATCGGTTACAGCGCCACGGTGACACATTTGCGGAACGTGTAAGCCTCTAGCGCGCCTTCAATCGAATATTCGCTGCCCATGCCTGATTGTTTGATCCCGCCGTAAGACATGCCAGGGATCTGCCCGCCGCCCTGATTGACCTGAACCCATCCCGCATCAAGGGCCCGTGTCATTTGGACAACCGTGCTGATGTCATGGCTGAAGATAAAGGCGGCCAGGCCGTAATGCGTGTCGTTGGCCTGCCGGATCATATCAGCCTCGTCAGTCCAGGGAATCGCCACCAGCACCGGGCCAAAGACCTCTTCGCGCGCGATGCGCCATGAATTGTCCAGGCCGGTCAGGATCGTCGGGATCGGATGCAAGCCGCCCTCGGTCGGTTCAGGCGTTTTGCCGGTCAGGAACCGGGCGCCCCGCGCCTCTGCCTCGGCGACATACGAGCAGATTTCGGCGTAGCGTTCCGCATTGATGACGGCGCCGATATCGCTGTCTTCGTCCAGGGCGTCGCCAACTTTCATTGCAGCGGCTTGTGCGGCGACGCGCGGCATCAGTTCATCCCAGACCGAGGCATGAACAAACAGGCGTGATCCCGCAGTGCAGCTTTGGCCTTGCCGGGCGAACCGCATGGCGTTGATCACGCTTTGCGCGGTGGTGTCGATCCGGTTCGGTGTGCAGGCATCGGGAAAAACAATGCACGGGCTTTTGCCGCCCAGTTCCAGCGTCACATTTGCGATCCGGTCGGCTGCGCAATGGGCTACCACCTTGCCAACCTCGGAAGACCCCGTAAAAGACAGTTTGGAGATGCCGGGATGACGGGCCAGCGCGGCGCCGGCCTCTTCGCCCATTCCGGTGACCACATTGAAAACACCGGGCGGAAAGATATCAGCGCCCAGCTCCATCAGTTTCAATACTGCAAGAGGGGCATCCTCGGCAGGTTTCAGCACCAGGCAATTCCCTGTCGCCAACGCCATCGAGATTTTCACGGCCCCAAGTTGAAGTGGTGAATTCCACGGAATGATCGATCCGACGATACCCAGCGGTTCGCGAGTGGCATAAGAGAACAGGCCGGGACCAAATGGCAGGGTTTCGCCCTTTTGCTCACCGGCAACTCCGCCATAGTATTTCAAAACACCGGCGGCCCCCATCGCTTCACCGCGCGATTGTGTGCGAACGGCGTTGCCGCTTTCCGCCGCCAACACACGTGCAACCTCTTCGGCGTTGGCCGTCAGACGATTGCCAAGTTCGGTCAGCATTGCCCCGCGTTCCGACGCAGGCCGCGCCGCCCAGTCGCGCCGCGCCCGTTCTGCCGCCGAAACGGCCAGATCAATTTCGGTGGCGGTTCCCCGGCCCACATTGCATATGATGTCCCGACGCGACGGGTTCTCGATGGCAAGGGTTTCGCCGCTGACGGGCCAGTGCCATGCACCATCGATGAATGATCCGGCAAGCCCCTGCTGTGGCAGTTTGTAATCCAGTTGCGCCATGTGTTCAGTCCTGTTTTGCACCGGACAAGGCCCGGAGAACGGTGTAATAGGCGGAAAAATCGCGATCACCGTTGCTTTGGGCAAATGTAGTGAACGCCTGAGCGGCCGCGGCACCGAATGGCGTGCTTTGCTCGCTGGCTTTTGCCGCGGTCTGTGCAAGGCGCAGATCCTTGGCCATAAGCGCGGCTGCAAAACCGGGATCAAAACCGTTCGAGGCCGGAGCATCCGGAACAATGCCGGGGATCGGGCAGCGGTTTTCCAGGGTCCAGCTTTGGGCTGCGGCACCGGCGCACAACGTATAGAATTTGTTGAGGTCCAGCCCCAGCGCATCGGCCAGGGCAAACCCCTCCATCACACCCATGGCGGTGATGCCGCAGATCATGTTATGCGACGCTTTGGCCGCCTGCCCGGACCCGGCTGGGCCGAAATGCATGATTTTCCGGCCCATTGCGCCCAGCGCCGGCTGAACACGATCAAAGGTTGCTTCATCTCCGCCGACCATAAAGCTGAGACTGCCGGTTTCCGCCCCGGCCGGTCCGCCCGAGACCGGCGCGTCCAACATCGTCAAACCCTGCGCCTTTGCCTGCCCGGCCAGACGGCGCGCGGTTTCAACATCGATTGTCGAACAGTCGATCAACACCGCACCGTGTCGGGCTGCATGGCGCACCAGATCATCATGAACGTCGGCCACGTGACGGCCTTCCGGCAGCATGGTCACGATCATCTCGGCATCTGACAGCGGCTCAGGCGATGGTGCCATCGCCCCCTCGAACGCCTGCCGCACAGGCGCGCTGACATCCATCCCGGTTACGTCAAACCCGGCCTTGCGCAAAGACAAAGCCATTGGACGACCCATCGTACCCAAGCCGATAAAGACGATTTTTTTCATAGTTTCACCTGTACGAAACCTGTCGCACTGACATTATGAGCAGCCTAGGGGATCGCTGCGATCGTTCCAAATTGTCGTTTCAGGTTAATGGCGATCGGTTTTTACGATGGATTTTGTTGCCAGTATTCGGCAATCTCGGTGGCGATCTGCGCCGCCTCCCGGGCAAGCTCGTTACCCGGTTCCGTTCGATAGGATGCCGTGAAAGAAATCGGGTTGAGCGTGATCGGCACATCAAGCTCAACCAGCGATCCGGCTTGAATATAGGGTAAAGCGTAGATTGCCGGCGCAGTGCACAAGGCCAGACCTTTTTGTGTAATGGCTACACTGGCACCCAGGGCATTTGACGAAAAAAGCCTTGGAGCGTGCAGGCCGGCATCGCGCAAGGCGTTTGTCAGTTCGATATAGGGCCGGGAATTGGTTGCGTAACTCAGGATTGCGTGCCGGGACAGATCCTCCAGCGCTACGGTGTCCTGCTGTGCCAGCGGATGATCGGCTGCGCCAACCCAGATCATCGGAAAATCAATCAGCGGCAGGTTCGCCACGCGGGCGTTCGAAACCGGTCCCATCAACAAGGCGAGGTCCAGACCGCGATCAATCAGTTGATCCCGCTGATACGTTGTATTGTTGACAATGATCTCAAAAATCGAGGCGGGAAACCGTTCGGACAGTGCGGAAAACAAAGATGGCAGGATGGTTGCAACCAAGGTCTCTGACACGCCGATGCGCAATGTGCCTTCCCGTTTGGGGTCCTTGCCCACGGCCATCGACATCCGATCCATGCTGGCCACAATTTCGACCGCATGTTCCAACAGCGCCCGGCCTTTTGGTGTCAGGGAAACGGAGTTTGGTGCCCGGGTGAACAGCGCGGCACCCAAGTCCTGCTCCAGAGCGGCGATGCGCGCTGATACGGTTGACTGCGTGGTGTTCAGCTGCCGCGCAACCTTGCCGAAATGGCGCAGATGCGCCAGCGCAATAAAGGTTTCCAGCGTAATACGCTTCATGTTGTCGGGGTCATCATGCCGTCCCATGTTGCGGGCACATCGCACATCAGCATATGGCCGGGGCCATCCATGATCAACACGGATGGTCCAGTGCCTCCGGCGATGTCAGCCCGCAGGCCCGATCCCGGAATCCCGGGTCCTGCCCGGCCCGGCCTGTATTCAGTTTGGTCCAAGATACGCCTTAAGTCGGGTCATCCGACACTGCGGAATTCGTAGGCGCAACATCTGGATATCGATATCGTGTCCGTGTTCTCGTCTGGGCACCGCCACGGCATTTAGTTGGCAAATTGCATACGGCTGATCGGCTGTTGGCTGAACGGACAGGCTGGATCATTGAATGGCCCTGATCCAAGGGTGCGAATTTTCGAGTTGTGTTCACGCTGAATTCAGTGAGTTTAAGGCATGTGAGACGTGATGGGTTCAACAATGGCCAGACGCGCAAGGGCAAGGACACACAGCAGCAGTCCCGAGGTGACACCACCACCTCGGGGCGGGCGGTTTCAGCCGCTTGATCCGGGCGGGATAGAACGGATTGTTCAGGCGGCAATGGAGATACTGGCGCGCACCGGAATTGGTGAATGCCCGGTCGCGTTGGCGCAGCGCATGATTGCCGCAGGGGCCACACGGCGCGAAGATGGCCGTATCTGTTTCACCCGATCCATGATTGAAACGGCGATTGACCGGGCTGCAAAACGCATCCAACTGCCGGGCTTTGTCGAAGACAACGGGCTGACCATTGGTGGCGGCAGCGTCCATATCGGTACGGGTGGTGCAGCAACCGAAGTGCTGGACAGCGTCAGCGGCAACTTTCGGGGTGCACAATTGCACGATCTGTACGACCTGATGCAGCTTGTCGGTGTCTTGCCCAACATCCATTACGGCCTGCGCCCGGTGATAGCGCGGGATATGGACCAGCCCTTCCTGCTGGACGTCAACACAGGGTTCGCCTGCCTGAAAGCCTGCCCGAAACCTATTGGCATCAGCTTTGACAGTGCCGCGCATCTGGACCCGGTTGTGTCAATGTTCGATCTGGCCTTGGGGCGTGACGACGGGTTTCGCAAACAGCCGTTTTGTTTCGGCGTGATCGTACATGCCGTGTCGCCCTTGCGTTACGCGCCCGAAGGGGTCGAATTGATGGAACGCGCCATGCGGCACCGCATGCCGTTGCAGATCTGCACGGCCGCGCAGGCGGGCGCAACCAGCCCGGTGACTCTGGCCGGTGCTTTGGCACAGGGGTTGGCGGAAACACTGGCCGGGCTGATGGTGGTTGATACGCTTGAACCCGGATATCCCTGCATTTTTGCCTTTATGCCGTTTATTTCCGATCTGCGTACTGGCGCAATGACCGGCGGCTCGGGCGAGGCTGCGGTCGCTGCTGCCGCCGCCGCGCAGCTTTTGTTGCATCTGGGTCTGCCTTCGACCGCGTCGGCCGGCATGACAGATGCCAAAACGCCTGATGCGCAGGCCGGATATGAAAAAGGTTACACCGTGGCGTTGTCTGCTCAGGCGGGTGCCGACATGATCAATCTTTCGGTTGGGATGTTGGGTTCGATCATGGCCGCCTCACGCGAGGCGCTGGTGATTGATGACGATATGTGCGGCGCAATCCTGCGGTCCGTGCGGGGCGTCGAAGTCACCAATACGGCCATTGATCTTGACAGGATCGAAGCGGTGGCCACCGGTGCCGGGCATTATCTGGGCGAGGCACAGACGCTGGCCTTGATGAAGACGGAATATGCTTATCCCCGTCTCGGCAATCGCCAGAGCATATCGGACTGGCAGGACTCCGGGTCCCAAACCATTTGGGATTCGGCAATTGACCGGACGCGTCAGCTGTTGTCCGATCCGCCAACCCATCTGCCCCGGCACCGCGAGGCCGCAATCCGGGCTGCGTTCGATATTCGTTTGCCCAAAGGACTGTAAGTTATGAAAGACACAGCCCGCGTTGTTGTTATTGGTGGTGGCGCCGTCGGAACGTCGATCCTGTATCATCTTGCCGTTGCGGGGGTCACAGACACGCTGCTGCTGGAACGCGATGAGCTGACGTCTGGCAGTACCTGGCACGCGGCGGGCAATATTCCGACCTACGCGACCTCGTGGTTGGGCATGCGTGCAGGCAATTACGGCTGGTCTTTGTACAAAGACCTGGCGGAAACGGTCGACAGTGCAATTACCTATCGTCACACCTCGGCGTTCTGGCCTGCACACACTGCGGAACGGATGGACCTGTTTCGCCATCTGTGCGGTGTTTCAGAAAGCGCCGGGTTCGATCTGCGTATGCTGACACCCGCTGAAATGGATCAGATGCACCCGTTCTGGCATCCCGGAGAAACGGTGTTGGGTGGCATTTTTGACCCGTATGAGGGCGATATAGACCCAAGCCAGCTGACGCAGGCACTGGCCAAAGGTGCCCGCGATCTTGGTGCGGAAATTGAACGGTTCTGTCCGGTCACACAGATCGACCGAACCCTGTCCGGCGAATGGCAGGTAACCAGCAAAAAGGGCATTGTTCACGCCGAAATCGTAATCAATGCAGGCGGATTTTATGGTCGCAAGATCGCTGACATGGCCGGTCTCAGCATACCTGTAGTCACTCTGGAACATCAGTATCTGGTGACCGAGCCCTTGCCTGCGCTGGAACATCATCCGGGCCTTTTCCCGCTGGTCCGGGACCCTGACATCCGGTTCTATCTGCGGCGCGAACGCGATGCGTTTCTGGTCGGTTCTTATGCGCATGACGGGCGTCCCGTCTGGAAAAAGACCGGCCCGCCGGACGATTTTGCACATCAGCTGTTTCCCGACAGTGTCGAGGATATCCTTGATGTGCTTGAGGCGACAATGGCCCATGTTCCTTTGTTGGGTGAAGCGGGGGCCCAGCGGTTCGTCAATGGTCCGATTGCCTATGCGCCCGACGCCTTGCCGCTGGTGGGTCCGGCCGCGGGTGCGCCGAACTTCTATCATGCAACGGGCGTTCAGGTTGGGATCACGCACTCGGCAGCAATTGGCAAAGCGCTGGCAGAATGGATTACCGAAGGCGAAACCGAGTGGGATCTGGCGGCTTGGGATCCGCGACGTTTCGGGGATTGGGCAACACAGGATTATGCCCATGCACGGGCGTCTCAGCATTACGATCTGCAATACGCAATCCCGTACCCGCACCGCAACATGCAACGCGGGCGTCCGGTGCAGCGCACACCGCTGTACGACACTCTGGTGCAACACGGTGCAGTTATGGGACAGATCGCAGGATGGGAACGGGCGTTGTGGTTCCAGACGGATGCCGTCCGAGATGGTGGTGACGACGATCTGTCCTTTCATCACGAGCCCTGGCAGAACGCGGTGGCGCAGGAATGCCGGACCGTGGCCGACAGCGTTGGTGTGATGGATCACGGGGGTTTCACCAAATACGACCTGCGCGGACCGGGGGCCGGGGCGTTTCTGTCAAAGGTGTTGTGCGGCGGCATACCCGGTCCCGGTCGTGTGCGGCTAAGCTATATGCTGACGCCGAAAGGCCGGATCTGGTCCGAGGCGACTGTCGCCCGGCTGGCCGAGGACCGTTTTCTGTTGTGCGGCCCGACCTTGGCGGACCTGCGCGATTTTGACTGGCTGTCAGCGCATCTGCCAAGCGATGACGTTACCTTGACCCGAGGATACGATCACGACGCCGCCTTGATGGTCATGGGGCCAAAGTCGCGCGCGGTGCTTGCGGCGCTGACGGATGCTGACCTGTCCGCATCGGCGGCTCCGTGGCTGTCCGCGCAAGAGATTGAACTTGCCGGTGTCGCAGTCACTGCATTGCGGGTGTCTTATGTGGGCGAGCTGGGATGGGAACTGCACCTGGCATCCAAGCACCTTGTTGCGGTCCATGATGCAATTATCGAGCAGGTTCGCGCAGTGGGCGGCTGTCAGTTCGGATCTTATGCCCTGAACGCCATGCGGATCGAAAAAGGATATCACGGGTGGGGTGCGGATTTCGGTACTGAATACACAGTGTTCGATGCAGGGCTTGGCCGTTTCGCCAACATGACAAAAGGCGACTTTATTGGGCGCGATGCGGTCGAAATCCAGCAAGCTGGTCGCCCTGATTGGGAATGGATTGGTCTGGAGATCACCGAACCCAGCCCCGAGCCGATGCCGTCCGACCCAATCCTGAAGGACGGTGCATGGATCGGGTATGTGACCTCAGCCAGCCACGGATATCGGACCGGAAAACACTGCGTTCTGGGCTATGTCAAGGCAGGCGCGCTGCACGTGGACGCGACCTGCGATGTGCGGGTTTTGGGAAACCTGACCCGCGCCAGGCGGCACAACCCACATGTGTACGATCCTGAAAATCTGCGGATGAAAGCCTGACGTTTAACCGCTGTGCCAACCCGTGATCCGACCGGTGATACTGTCGTATCGCTAGATGTCAGACCTGGGCTCTGAAACGTATCGCTGCAAATCGACGCGTCGCATCCGGCCCGGACCGTGGTGGCACACAGAATTTGGCAAGCCGCCGTCAAACCGGCTCCAGATTGCCCAGAAGGATCGAGGTCATGTCGACTGAAAACGCTCCGTCAACTATCGTGACATCTGCACCTGTGTCGTAAGAGACGGTATTGCGTGTAATTGCCGATAGATCCTGATCCGCATCCAGAAAAATCCATTTTGCTTCATGCGCGGAAGGCTGCCCCACTGCGGCCTGCAGGATAGAAAGCACATCCAGCGCGTTCACTGTACCATCCTGTGTGATATCAGCGGCTATCAGGTTTTCGGGTGCCGCCGGCCCCCAGGTCGGGTCAAGCCCAACAGAAATGCGCAAAACCTGCAGAGCGTCCAGCGCTGTAATCTTCTGGCTGGCTGTGGAATAGGACTTCAATATATCGACATTGCCGGTGAATGTTCCGGACGGCAGATCAAAGTCGAACCGTCCATCAGTGTCGGCCGACGCACTGATCGAACCGCCGTCCGATGGTGTGAACCTGATCTGGGCGTCTGTCAGGCCCGGATTGGCGGTCTGCGGGTTCACGGTGACTGTGCCCAGCACCCCATCCGAACTGTCGGGCTGCAACCCACCAAAATCTCCAAAATCGACGGGGATGTGATCGGGTCCACCAAAACCGGCACCAAAGATATCCGCACTGCTGAGCGTCTCGCCCGTCGCCGATTCAATATGAACCACTTCATCCATATATCTGATGTCCGCCCCAGTGAGTGTTGCGGTGACCTGCACCTGTGCGGGGGACCGCAGCAATGGGTAGTCAAACAGATCCAACCGATCGATGCCGCCTTGGAAATCGGTGATCGTTGTGGGTTCGCTGCCATATTGCATGACAAAGATGTCTGCTCCGGAACCGCCTGTCATGCGGGTGGCTGCCGGACCTGAGATCAGGATATCGTCCCCATCGCCTCCCAAAAGCGTGGACGCAAATACGCTGCCGCTCAGCATATCGTTTTGCGCGGTGCCGGTGACAGTGCCGACGCCTTCGCGCACCACACCCAGATTCGCAACTGACTTGCTCAGCAGCGTCAGTCCCGGATCGCCTTGCGCCGAGGCGATGATCTGTAATTCATCCCCGATATGCGCCAGATTGACCGTCTGTACGTTTTCCAATCCGCTGTCCAGCGTATCGGCAAAGCTGTCCAGATGTATCAGCTGCCCGTCCGGGCTGAGGGTAAACAGGCTGATCCCGTCATCTCGGCCACCGGCGGCAACATAGATGTGACCGGCTATATCAATCACGGCGATGTCCTGAACGGCTTCGAACCGGGTGTCGAGCGTATCCAGCACATGATCTGTCGGGATCAGGCGGCCGTCGCTTGCCACCTCCATGACGCTTAGCGAGTTGCTGCCTGATCCGGCCACGATCAGCCAGGAATTGCCATGTGCTTCGACAATTTCCACCGCTGTCGGCGCGTCAATGCCCACCGTTGCGGTTGTATCGCTGTTATCGATGGCTGTCAGTACGCCGGTGCTTTGGTTCACGGAAAACACACGCAGCGCATCGCTTGCCGCATCAGATGTGATTACAAAACGCCCGCCGTCGATTTCCGCAATGTGCATCGCATCAGCATCGGCTGTCACAAGACCCGCAACGCTCAGTGTACCGTCCGGGTTGATCCGGTAGGTTCCGATCTGACCCGTCTTGTCATGTGCGACAACCAGTAAATCAGTGGTACCCAGAGATGTCTGCGCCAGCGATGAAACATCACCACCACCTGTCAGAGTTCCGGTTTCCGTCAGGGCGCCGACGGTTCCGTCGGCGTTGAGATCATAGCTCACAAGCCCGGTGGCAGTGTTGACGTCCAGCACCAGCTTGACCTGTCCGCCCAGCGTCACGGGCACGCCAAATCGCCCGACCTGATAAATGATGGATCCGCCGTGCAACTCGGTGTCAACCAATTGCGGTGCGGCTCCTTCGACCAGACGCCAGACGGCAACTCCGCCAAACGGACCGGTGACGGAATACACATACGTGTCGCCGTTAAACGTTTTTAAAGCCGTATCGCCGATACCTGAATCGAGCGTCGCGCTCCCCGTTGCAACCACGGTTTCGAATTGAAGCAGCATTTCCGATTACCCCCGCGCCACCCCTGGCCCGTCACAAGGATGATCCGATGCCCAGACCGAAACCAAAGCGGAAATGTGGTGAAAACGAGGAGTTCGATTTCAGTTTAACTCAAGTTTTCCGGTTCGACCGCAGCGGCAACCAGGTGGCAGTACAGATGAAGAAAACCCCAACCGCATCCTCGCCATCCAAAGCACGCACCATTCAAATGTGAGGGCAAGATGATGAAGACACCAGATACACACTCCCATCCGGCCAGCCATTGCCAGGACGCGGTGCGGAAAACACATATTCGAAGGTGGTTCGACGGCAAGATACGCAAATGGGCCGGGCGCGGGGTGCTTGGCGGGCTGGGCTCTGTACTGTTGGCATTGCCTGCGCTGTCGCAGGCAACGATAGAAGAGCTTTACGCCTTTCAGTTTGCCGATACGATCCCGGGCGTGCGGTCCGCCAAAGTGCTGGACAACGGTGATGTTCTTCTGAAGATGACGGATGGGCGCAGCCTGATTGTTTCCGCCGAATACATCAAGGTTCTGGACAGCGGGTCGATCATGATCGCCGAAGCCGCCGTATCGGATATTGTCGAATTCAGCCTGGTCGCCGAATCAGGTGGCGCCGCGGCCGCTGGTGGCGCGGCAGCCGGCGGTGTAAGCGGGCTTGGGGCTGTTCTGGGCGGGATTGGTCTGGCCGGGGCGGCGGCGGCAGGTGGCGGTGGTGGTGGCGATGACGCGCCTCAAGTCGTCACGCCGGCAACCCGACCCACTCTGAATCTGGCGGAATTACAGGCGACCGCACTGAACAGTACGTTTACCGGCGCCAATGCGCCCGATGACACAGCAACCGTTGAGGTCACGATCGGATCCGTTGTCAAAACGGTTGTTCCCAATTCCGATGGCAGCTGGGATGTGACGTTGACACAGGCCGAGGCCATCGGTCTTCCTCAAGGAAACGCAACAATCGCAATTCGCAACCTGGACAGCGGTGGGCTGGAACTGTCCAGTGCCAATGTCAATGTCACCGTGGATACTGTACCCCCTGCCCTGTCGATCACCGGATTTTCAGATGGCGCCGTTCTGAACAGTCAGGAACAGTCAACCGATTTGACTGTGACTGGCACGACGGATGCGGAAAACGGGCAGATGGTGACTGTAACGGTCAATGGGCAAGCCTATTCCGGAACAGTATCCGGTGGCGTTTGGAGCGTGATTGTCCCAGCATCCGATCTTGCATCGCTGTCGGACGGCGCGACAATCGCTGTCACAGCAGATGTGGCGGATCGTGCAGGCAACCCCGCGACACAGGCCACCAACAGCTTTGACACGGATTTCAGCGCACCGGCCATCACACTGGACCCGGTCGCGGGCGGCTCGATTGAGCTGATCGATGTGTCGGGTGATTTGACACTGACCGGGACAAGCACTGCTGAAAACGGGCAAGGCGTTGCCCTGACTCTGGACGGCCAGAATTACTCTGGCACTGTATCGGGCGGTGTTTGGAGCATTACGGTGCCGGCCGCCGATCTTGCAGGACTTGCCACAGGATCCCCAGCGCTGGTCAGCGTCAATGTCGAGGATGCAGCGGGCAATCCTTCGGCGACTGTGTCCGTATCTGTGCCGGTCGATCTGACCGGTCCCTCCATCGCCATTGCCCCATTGCCCATAGGCGCAGTGCTCAACGCTGCCGAAACCGGGTCAGACCTTGTGGTAGCCGGCACCACGAATAACGTGGGCGACGGTCAGCAAGTCACTGTCACGCTGGATGGGCAA
>JBCCIK010000053.1:0-21572 GCA_039028255.1 Pseudomonadota bacterium
GATTCGAACAAGGGGGAGATGGTTGCTGTCTTTTATGGCATCATGAAACCGCAAGATAGGTGTCGCCCGGCCACAGTCCAACCGGCGGAGCATAACACGCATTGATCATTTGTTTCACAATTCGACATAATGTAGCCAACATGGGGCGATAGAACCTGCGTTCCGTCGCATCCCGACAAGGGCAGTAACCAGTGCGAAATAAGCGGCAGGCCACGCATGCTTGAATTCGAGAATGTCAGCAAATCCTTCTGGACCGGGACGCGCCGCAAGGTGATCCTGGATCAGGTGTCATTTCGCGTGGACCTGGGTACATCGCTGGGTGTTCTGGCCCCCAACGGCACTGGAAAAACCACTCTGATCAACATGATGGCCGGGCTTGAAAAGCCGGATGAAGGGGTGATCCGGCGTGCCTGCAAAGTGTCGTTCCCGATGGGCTTCACAGGCGGTGTATCCAACAAGATGTCAGCCCTGGAAAACTCGCGCTATATTGCCAAAATCTACGGCATGGACCCGGATTATGTCGAAGCATACTGTATGTGGCTGTGTGATCTTGGCGAGTATTTCAATCAACCTCTGGCCACTTATTCCTCGGGAATGCGGGCGCGGTTTACATTTGCGCTGATGCTGGCACTGGAATTTGACATGTATTTGATTGATGAGGGCATGCCTGCATCGACGGATGTTGAATTTAACAAAAAGGCGGGAACAATCCTGCAGGAGAGGCTGCGTACAACGACCATGGTGATTGTGTCGCACAGCCCGAAAACCCTTGAGAAATTCGCCAAGCAAGCTGCGGTTTTGATGGATGGGCAGCTTTACATGTTTGAAACCTTGGAAGAGGCAAAACAGTTATATGACTACGAAACCCAAGGTTAGAAAATACAACTGGCGCCAGAAAGCGCAGGCAGACGACGGCGCGCAGTCGCGCGCAGACGCGATTTCGCGTATCCGCAACGCCACGCAGCCACCAGATTCAGAAGACGGCGCGCAACCAGGCCTGGAACTGGATCGCATCAAACGCGAAGGTCTGACCGGGCGGCAACTGCGCATCGCGCGGCGTCTGGCCAAGAAACACGGGCTGGCGGCAACATCGGATTATGATGCGGTGCGCTTGCTGCGCAAAAATGGAATTGACCCGTTTGAAAGAGCAAATCTGCTGGATCTGGCCGCTGGGTCGGCATCGGATGACACGCAAAGCTCCAGCGAAAGTGAACCGGTAACCGTGCAGTTGCCTCAGAAACTGCGCGCGCAACCAGGCACACTGCCGGGCCCCGAGATGAGCCCCGCCGAACGGCGCAATCTGGAAATTGGACAAATACAGAAAGACATCGCACGCAGACGGCGGCGCAAGCTGTTCGCGTTGTTTGCCCGGCTTGCGGTTTTTGTGTTTCTGCCGACCTTTGTTGTTGGCTTTTATTTCTACCGCATCGCAACGCCGATGTATGCCAGCGACTCGTCCTTTTCGATCTTGCAGGCGGACGGGGCTGCGGGGTCGATTGGTGGTCTTTTGTCGGGGACCCAGTTTGCAACGGCGCAGGATTCAATTTCTGTGCAGGATTTTCTGGAATCTAAAGAAGCATTGCTTTTGCTTGACCGGGACGCGGGCTTTTCCGACGTCTTCAAACAAGACTGGATAGATCCGATCCAACGGCTGGCGCCCGATGCAACGTTGGAGGATGCGTACAAACTGTTCCGGCGCGTGATCACGATCGGCTATGATCCGACGGATGGGATCATCAGGATGGAGGTTGCGGCCCCCGACGCGCAAACATCGACCGAATTCTCGGAACGTCTGATTTCTTACGCAGAAGACCGGGTCAACACCTTGTCAGGCGAGAAACGAGATGACCAGATGCGAGACGCGCTGGATAGTTTCGAGGCCGCGCAAGACGCACGCAGACAAGCGCAGGAAGATTTGATCGAACTACAGCTTCAAGGCGCGGTACTGGATCCTGAAAACGTGTTGGCCAGTCTGCGTGGGCGGATCAACGAAATCGAAATACTGTTGCAGGACAAACAGCTTGAACTGGCTGCACTGCAAGACAATCTTCGCCCGAACAAGGCCAAGGTTGACGGTGTAAGCGCAGATATCGCACGTCTGGAAGTGGTGCTTGACGATCTCAACGCCGAAATGCTGGACGCCTCAGCCGGCGAAAACTCGCTGGCCCGGTTGAGCGTGCGCGTGCAGATGGCACAGGCCGACCTTGTCGCGCGGGACATGATGCTGCAAACCGCTATGCAATACATGGAAACCACACGAACCGAGGCAAACCGCCAGGTACGTTATCTGACCGTTTCCGTGAACCCTATTCCAAGTCAGGAACCCAGTTACCCGCGCAAGTTCGAAAATACGATTTTGGCTTTCCTGTTGTTTGCTGGTATCTACCTGATGATCTCGCTTACTGCGTCGGTCCTTCGTGAACAGGTATCCTCGTAACACAGATGAAACATGTAAAAATCTCCGACCTTTCGGTCGGCAACGACCTTCCGCTGACCATCATTGCGGGCCCTTGCCAGCTTGAAACCGCAGATCATGCGCAAATGATCGCGGGCAAAATGAAAGAAGCCTGCGATGCCGCGGGCGCGCAATATATCTTTAAGGCGTCTTACGACAAAGCCAATCGCACCTCGTTGTCAGGCAAACGCGGCATGGGAATTGATGCCGGGCTTAAGGTTCTGGACGACATTCGGAAGACCATCGGCGTTCCGGTCCTGACCGATGTCCATACCGAGGCACAATGCGCCATCGCGGCCGAGGCTGTGGATATCCTGCAAATTCCCGCGTTCCTGTGTCGTCAGACGGATATGTTGCTGGCGGCGGGGCATACCGGGAAGGCCGTGAATGTCAAAAAAGGCCAGTTTCTTGCGCCCTGGGAGATGACAAACATCGTCGCCAAAGTCGAAAGCACCGGAAATCACAACATCCTTCTGACCGAACGCGGAACATCGTTTGGATATAACACTCTGGTGGCTGATATGCGCGGTCTGCCGCAGATGGCCAAGACCGGGTATCCGGTTGTGATGGACGCCACGCATTCGGTGCAGCAACCGGGCGGCAAAGGCGGTTCTTCCGGCGGCCAACGGGAATTTGCACCCGTCATGGCAAGAGCGGCGGTGTCGTTGGGCGTTGCAGCAGTGTTCATCGAAACGCATCAGGACCCGGATACCGCGCCTTCTGATGGGCCCAATATGATACCTTTGGACCAGATGCCCGGGCTTGTCGAAACACTGATGCAATTCGATGTGCTGGCCAAGGCGCACCCAATTCAGATTTAAAGATTGAGATTTGTTATGACCAAACCCATTCCCGAGGTGACGCCCAATACCTGGAGCTTTCTGCGAGACGCGATGATCAAACCCACCGGGTTTCGTGAATACGACGCCCGCTGGAAGTATCCCGAAGAAATCAACCTGCCCGGCATGACAGCGCTGGGACTGGGTCTTGGAACCCAGATGCACAGGCGCGGGATTGAGCCGGTCATTGCCGTTGGAAACGATTATCGCGACTATTCGCTTTCGATCAAAAACGCGGTGATCTTGGGCCTGATGCAGGCTGGCATTCAAGTCAAGGATATCGGCCCTGCCCTTAGCCCCATGGCCTATTTCGCACAGTTTCATCTGAATGTGCCCGCCGTCGCGATGATCACAGCCAGCCATAATCCAAACGGCTGGACAGGGGTCAAGATGGGCTTTGATCGTCCGTTGACGCACGGCCCGGATGAAATGTCCGAACTGCGTGATATCGTTCTGAATGGTGATGGCGTTGCGCGTCCGGGTGGGTCGTACACGTTCGTGGATGGCGTCAAAGAGGCCTATATCGACGACCTGGTCGGCGATTTCAGAATGTCGCGCCCGTTGAAGGTGGTATGCGCCACCGGCAACGGAACCGCGTCAGCCTTCGCGCCCGAGATTTTTGAACGCATCGGTGTTGAGATTGTACCCAGCCACACGCGGCTGGATTATACCTTTCCGAATTACAATCCGAACCCCGAGGCAATGCAGATGCTGCATGACATGGCCGATACCGTAAAAACCAGCGGTGCTGATTTGGCATTGGGGTTTGACGGCGACGGTGACCGCTGCGGCGTTGTCGATGACGAAGGGGAAGAGATTTTTGCCGACAAGGTCGGTGTTATCATGGCCCGCGACCTTGCCAAGCTGTATCCGGGCGCGACGTTTGTCGCCGATGTCAAGTCCACGGGTCTATTTGCCAGCGATCCGGAGTTGCAGGCGCAAAACGTCAAGGCGGATTACTGGAAAACCGGCCACAGTCACATGAAACGTCGGGTCAAGGAAATCGGCGCTTTGGCCGGGTTCGAAAAATCAGGCCACTACTTTCTGGCTGAGCCTATCGGTCGCGGCTATGATTGCGGAATGCGGGTGGCGGTGGAAATCTGCAAATTGATGGATCGCAACCCGGATCAGAGCATGTCGGATTTGCGAAAAGCCCTACCCAAAACTTGGTCCACACCGACCATGTCGCCCTATGCTGCCGATACAGAAAAATACGACATCCTGCAACGGCTCGTGGATAAGCTTGTCGCCAAGGCCGACGCTGGCGAAAAACTGGCTGGTCGGGCGATCAAAGAGGTTGTGACAGTCAACGGTGCGCGCGTCATTCTGGACAACGGCAGTTGGGGGCTTGTCCGCGCCTCGTCAAATACGCCCAATCTAGTGGTGGTTTGCGAAAGCAGCGAGAGCGAGGCTGAACTGCGGGAAATATTTGCGGATATTGATGCTGTAATCCGAACCGAATCCGGTGTCGGCGACTACGATCAGACCATCTGAGCCAAGTGGTCCGGAACGATCAGGCACGGGCCGGACCCAAGCCACATACCAACCGCCGGTTCAATCCCCGCCGAACAGCTTGAGCAGACCTTTCTTGGCCTCGTCCTCAAGCTTGTCTTTTAAGGCGTCGCCAATCTGTCCGCTGTCTGTGACCGTTGTATCCAACTCCTCTCCAACTTTCTCGAACACCTTTTGTTTTGCGTCGTCTTCAAGGTCCTTCAGCTGGCCTTCGGCTGCGGCCTCGATAACTTTGGTCAGATCCGGTTTGATGGCCGGATTGCTCCACGGTCCGACGATGCGGACCGGCACCGAGATTCCGTGGCCTGAATTCGCCCGCAACGCAACAGGAGTGAACAGATAGTCGATATCCCGTGCGCCAATCCCCACGCGCCCCGTACCATCGGCCCGGAAGTTATCGAGTGTCATCAAAAGATCGTTGTTTGTCAGATTACCCCCATCGATGGTGAAGCTGGCTGTCAGGCTGTTGAACACGGTTGTCCCGCCCGAGGCATTGCCACGGCCCATCAGCTTGTCCAGATCGAAACCTGAAATGATCCCTTTACCTACTGCAATATCACCTTTGCCAGACAGCGATTTCATGATGGCGTCCTCGGTTTGGCCAATCCCCAGAAACTCCAGCGATCCCGATCCTGTGCCCGAGAAACGGTTGATCCCACCAAGGGTCGACAATGCCTGTTGCACATCGATGTCCTGTGCTTTGAAATTTCCCCCGATCGACAGACCATTTCTGTTGTTGGCCACGACCTGTCCTGTCAGCAGTCCTGAAAACAGTGTTGCGGGGTTCATTTTCAGCACGGCGCGGGACCGGTCGAGTGTCAGCGTCAGATCGCTTTTGCCCAAGGTCAGATCAGGGACGGCAATGGATTCTGCCGTCAACCGGATCGAGCCGTTGGCCAGCGAAAGAGCCGAGGCATCAATTGGCGTTGTCGACCAGCCTTGCGCCGTCGCGGCCGCACCAGTGCCGCCAGTTCCATCCGATGATCCGGTCGCATCCGCAAAGGTGGACAGATCAAGATTACCCGCAGTCAAACGAGCCGTGATCTTGGGAGTATCAGCGATCTCTATATCCGCTTCACCGGCAAACTGGTTATGATCCAGAACAGCGGTCATGCTTCGCAGCGAAATACGGCCATCGCTGGTATACGTCATTTTTCCAGAGACGTCGGCAACGCGACCCAGACCATTCGGCACAGCGACACCGTCCTGCCCGAAAGCGGCCAGCAATTTCTCTGTGTTCTGTGTTTTTATCTGCGTGTTGCCGTCCATCTCACCCGCAGTGTTGACGCGCCCGTCAAACACGATCTCACCGCCCGGTGCGGTCAGCGACAGGGTCAACGGAGCAACCGCGCCGGACGCAAAGGTCGGAAGGTCCGGTATCTTCAGGTCGACCTGAACGGTTCCGCCGGTTACGGCCATATTAGCCTCCATCACCATCGGTGCTGAAATTTCAGGCCAACTGGCGGATAAATTGACGTCATTGAAATTCCATTTCGTAACGCCGTTTTCAACATAGATCAGCCTCGCATTGCTAAGTTCAAGCTGCTCCAGAACCACAGGGCGCGAGTCTTCGACCGGCGCCACGTTTTCGCCACTGGCGGTCGATGTGGTCGACGCAGGGGCTTCAAGAACCCAGTTCCCGCGCCCATCTGCCATTTCAAGCCGTAAAACAGGGCTGTCGGCAAACACGCGTTTGATCCGTAGATCGCCCGCCAACAGGCCCGCGGCATCGACACCAAATGCCAGGCTGTCCGCACTCAGCATCGGTTCTGGCCCTGCCCAGGACGCATTTCCAAAGGTCACAGGGCCGGTTTCAATGCCAAGCACAGGCCAGAACGTGAAATTGACATTGCCCGCAAAAACAAGGTCTCGCCCGGTCTGGGCTTTCACCTGCTCGGACAGCAATTCACCCAGCTTGTCCCCCGGCAAAAGCAGCAATGCTCCGATGCTCAGCCCGAAAACAGCGATCAGGATGAACAGAATACGCACCAGCCATTTCATTTTTCCGCTCTCCGCCTAACTTGGCCTGTCCTGATTTCATCATTCTGACCATGCGCCACATTTGCAAGACCAAGCGTTCCCCACTATACGGCGCGCAATGACCACGAACCCGCCAAACCTCCGCCCCGATCTGGCCCCTGTGGCCCGGATGCCCGAGACGCCACGTTCCAACCAGCCGACAATCGGCATGGTGTCGCTAGGGTGTCCCAAGGCTCTGGTAGACAGCGAACGAATCCTGACCCGCTTGCGGGCCGAAGGTTACGGAATTTCGCCCGATTACTCAGGGGCGGATGCCGTGATTGTGAACACCTGCGGGTTTCTGGACAGCGCAAAGGCCGAGTCACTGGATGCCATTGGAGAGGCACTTGTTGAAAACGGCAAGGTGATTGTAACCGGCTGCTTGGGTGCGGAACCCGAATACATTCGCGCCCACCATCCGCGCATCATGGCGGTGACCGGTCCACATCAATACGAACAAGTGCTGGATGCGGTGCATTCTGCGGTACCGCCCGATCCTGATCCCTTCGTCGATCTGCTTCCGGTCTCTAGCGTTCAACTGACCCCACGGCACTACAGCTATCTCAAAATTTCCGAAGGCTGCAATCACAAGTGCAAGTTCTGCATCATTCCAGACATGCGCGGCAGGTTAGCCAGCCGCCCCGCCCACGCTGTGCTGCGCGAGGCCGAAAAACTGGTCGATAACGGGGTACGCGAACTGCTGGTCATCTCGCAGGACACATCGGCCTATGGTCTGGATCGCAAATACGATGTGAACCCCTGGAAAGATCGGATGGTGCGCAGCCATATCACCGATCTGGCCCGCGAGCTGGGCAACTTGGATGCCTGGATCAGATTGCACTACGTGTATCCTTACCCGCACGTCCGAGAGCTGATCCCGCTGATGGCCGATCAGGGCTGCAATGTTCTGCCTTATCTGGATATCCCGTTCCAGCATGCGCATCCGGATGTCCTGAAACGCATGGCGCGCCCGGCGGCATCAGCCAGAACGCTGGACGAGATTTCAGCATGGCGCACGGCATGTCCGGATATTACCCTACGATCCACGTTTATCGTCGGCTATCCAGGCGAGACCGAGGCTGAATTCCAGACCCTTCTTGACTGGCTGGATGAGGCTCAGCTGGATCGTGTCGGGTGTTTTCAGTACGAGAATGTGGACGGTGCGCGATCAAATGACTTGCCGCACCACGTAGCGGCCGAGGTTAAGCAGGATCGCTGGGACCGTTTCATGGAAAAAGCCCAGGCGATTTCCGAGGCGAAACTGGCCGCCAAAGTCGGTCAGCGGCTCGACGTGATCGTGGACGATGTCGATGCACAGGCTGCCACGTGCCGTACGCGATCCGACGCCCCCGAAATAGATGGCAATCTATTCATCGACTATGACTTTGAAACGCTTAGGCCAGGCGACATCGTAACTGTCGAAGTGGATGAGGCCGGAGAATACGATCTTTGGGGCAAGTTGATCTGAAAGCCTGCAAAAGATCACCAGATCGCATCATACCATCCGGTCAGAATATCGTGACATGAGTTTAATGGTTTGAGGCCACTTGCCGGGCAATGCTTGACGAAACTCTGAAAGGGGGCGTCATGTTCCGCATTGCATCGTCAGGCCGCTTGTTCGTTATGGTGACGTTGTCCTGTGTTCTGCTGTGCCCGATGGTGCAGGCGCAGCAGGTTGACAACGCGTCACCCAGTTTTGTGTCTGTCGGTGGCGACAGGATATTGCTGAAAGATCGCAGCACGCAGAGATTAAACCGTCATTTCCGGGCACCCGCGCCTCAGCGTAGCGTCAAAACCCATGGCAACGCCGAAAAGCCCCCAGGCCAAACGCGCCGCCCGCAACAGATAACACGTAAGAAGCACGCGGTTTTTGGGCGTAAAACGTTCAAAAGATACAAATATCACGCGTTCAAACCAAAAACCGGGTTGCGGCGCAAACTACGCTAGCACGGATCGCATCACATCAGATCGATCAATGCCACAACCCAGGCAACACCGGCCGATATCGCAATCAAGGCAACTGCTGCGCTGGCCGCATCTTTGGCCTGCCCGGCCAGTATGTTGCGTTCGGTCGACGTGTGATCGACCGCGCGTTCAATCGCGGTGTTGAACAGTTCCGCCGCCAACACCAATAAACCCAGAACAAGGATCAGCGCCCTCTCAGATCCATCAATGGGTAACGAAACGGCCAGAATTGCCGACACAACGTTTGCCCAACCCCAGGCCCGAAACGAATACTCGTCCCGCCACGTTGCCGTCAGGCCCTGCCAGCTCCACCTGGTGCGGTCTTTTAGACGCACAAAGAAATTTCGCATGACGTCCTTGCTTCAACCTCTGTTTCAGTCTGGCGCAGGGTTAAAAGTTTGACCCACGCTGGCAAGAAAAAACCGCCCGTCGGGCGGTTTCGCATCTACAGAGCAGCAGACGGCCCCACAACAGGGACCGCCTGCACTATGTCTACTGAGTAACCGGGTTACAAACGGTCTGGCCACCTTCGGTTACGGCCAGATCATACCCAACCGGGCAGCTGGGTGTGCCGGCTTTGTCATAGCTGGGCTGAACGAAAACTGGGGTCGGTTCTTCCTGCTGCGCACAGGCAGTCAGGATCAGGGCAAATGCGCCAACGGCAGCGAGTTTCAGTTTCATGTCCGTCAATCCTCTATTACTTTTCTGATATTGCCCTGTTTTCGGGGCCGGGTTCAGAATACTGGGTGAAGGCCAATCTGACAATAGAATCAATCACAAACCCGTGACCGAAGGCGGAACCACGCCGTTGCTCGGCAAAGCGCGATTTGAAAATCGCGACGTATCTACCCTTTTTGGTCCCACGCCCTACCCTCTTTGGCGACATCAGCCAAAGACGGAGTAGCCAAATGTCACTTACCCCGGATATCGCCCAGACCACGCCGATTCCCGTCGAAGTCGAGGAAGGCAAAAACTACTTTTGGTGTTCTTGCGGCAAGTCGCAACGACAACCTTATTGCGACGGCTCGCACAAGGGCACTGGCATGGAACCGGTGAAATATACCGCCGAGACCAGCAAGACTGTTTACTTCTGCGGCTGCAAGCAGTCCTCGAAAAAACCACTATGTGATGGTTCGCATTCCAGACTTTGACACATGCGGGGGCCGCATCGCCGAAAGGTCAAAGCATCAGCGTGCGTTCATGCGCGCGCACGGCCCGTCAGGGCATCAGCTTTTTCAGCAGGTCCTGATTTCTGCAATATTCGGGCGCACCCTCGTGTGGTGCGGCCCGTTGCAGCACAGACTGGCAGTAGTCGGGATCGGGGCATCCGGTGCATCGTATGACAGCCTCGGCTATCTGGTCGATTGAAACCTGGCCACGTATCGCGGCATCTTGAAGATCTATGTCCAGCATCGCCGCCATGTCATCCACCAGACCGGCGTGCAATCGCAAATTTTCGTGGCGTGGCATCCTGCGTCCTTTCCTGTGCGCCTTGACGCAAAAGAATAAGACCAGTGCAAAGTTTGACTTTGATACAGGTCAAATCGGGACGTCGGTATGGGCGAGATATGCCCGCGTCGCGTCCTGCACGCGGCGAAATCGATCACCGCCCAGCTTTTTGCCGCCATACCAGCGCGTCACGATGATCATATGATATTCAAGCCGGGCGCGCTGCATCATGCGCAAAATGACCATGGCCGCGCCGGTCTCGCCGTCATCAGCCTTCAGACCGCCGCTTGGCAGAATGGCGGCCCATGTGTTGTGGGTCGCTTTGGCATAGTCTTTTTCCGACTTCAGTGCCGCCAGCGCAGCGTCCACATCCTGCCGGGACCAAACCGAAGCGCCTGACACCGCGTATTTTGATCCGCGATCCGTCAGAACTACACCCAACCGCGTGATCTGCGTCATTCAGGTACGCCCAGCTGTCTTGCGGTTTTTCGCACAATCTCAACCCGTTCGGCATTTGGCGGATGTGATCCCAAAAATGTATCGCCCGGGTCCGGAATACGGTCGAAAAACCGGGCACCTATCAATGGGTTGTAGCCAGCATTATAGGTTATGATCGTTCCCAACTGGTCCGCCTCAAGCTCAAAGTCCTGCGCATAAGCCTGCACCCCGACCTTGGCCCCAAGTTTCTGCGCCGCTTCGATTTCAGCGTTGTTGGCACCGCGCAGGCGCGCAAGATCGCCAAAGCGTGCCGCGCTGTCACTGGCATTTTCCGTTTGCCGTGCAATATGTCCCAGAACGTGATGGGCCGCCTCGTGCCCCATGACAAAAGCAAGTTCATCAGCATTCTGTGTCGAACTGATCATCGCACGTGTGAAAATGATCACCGGCTGGTCGTTGTCGTCCAGTGTCTGAAACGCATTTGCAGGTGCGCGCGGGTTCAGATCGACCAAAATTCTAAAGTCGCAATTCCGGTTTGATGCGCGGCGGCGACATTCGCTGCGGGCCTCAGAGCCAACGGCACGACTGACCTCGCGAAAGGTTTGCACGGTGATCTGATCCGCCGTGGCCGTAGTCTGCCATTCATCCGCTGGCTGAACGCGCAATGTCTGCGTTTCACAAGCAGCCAGCAAAAACGCGAATAGTAGGAAAATGATGCTGCGCATTGCACTCCTCTGGGGCTTTTATTTGCCGCGGGCCCACCATATCGCGGTCACAGACACCCGGCTAGCATGTGATTGGTAAGCAACGGGTTGCATTGCGCGCCGCCGACCTGCACTCTGTCCATATGTTTTCAATTGAGCATGAATTCGACTCGACCGTTGTCACTCTGGTAGACGAAGGCGCAAAGCCTCTGCAAGAGGATGTGGTCATCAACAGTTTCGCAGAATGCGTGACACTTGAACAACTGGATCCGCGCACGGCGCAGGTTCAGAAGATCACCCTGTCGCCAGAGCAGGTTCGCGACCTCGCCGCTGCTCTGGATTTGCCTGAAGGGGTGTATCAGATCCGCGAAACAAACGAATAAACGGACGACCGACGTATTTTGGGTGCCCCGGGGCAGTATTGCCCACGGGCAGGCTGAATCGGGATCAACGGTTGCGCAATTGTCCACATCCCGGGTGGTCAGGCTTGCAACACAGACCGCGGGATGGAATTGATCGCCACGTACCCGCCAGCCCTTGAAATCCGGGCATCGCCGCCAAAAATACCAACTGCCTATGTAAAGGAACTTAACATATGCCTTTGAAAAACCCGGCCGCCTTGGAATTTCTGCAAACGCGTCGCTCTCGCCCGGCCAAAACGTTGATCGAACCGGGGCCCAGCCGGGAACAACTGTTGCCGTTGCTGACAGCCGCCGCCCGCAGCCCCGATCATGGCAAGCTGGAGCCGTGGCGTTTCATTGTCATCGAAAAAGGTGCCATGGCGCGCTTGTCGGATTTGACCGAAGAGTTTGGCGCAGCCTTGGGCAAGACCTCTCAGGACATCGTCAAGGCACGCGGGCAGTTTGAAAACGGACATCTGGCCGTTGCTGTCATCGAAGTGCAAAAACCATCCGAGAAGATACCCCCGATTGAGCAGACATATTCTGCCGGAGCCGTCTGTCTGGCGTTGCTGAATGCGGCGCTTGCGGCGGGTTGGGGGGCAAATTGGCTGTCCGGCTGGCAAACCCATGATCGCAGCTTTTGCGAAAAGGCTTTTGATCTGGCCGAAAACGAACGCGTGGCTGGCCTGATCCATATCGCAACCGAAAGCGCCCCACCGCCCGAGCGTCCGCGTCCAGATGTTGAGTCCCTGACCCGGTGGATGTCGGAATGATCATCCTCAACGCGTTTTTTGCAGCCTTAGGACAGATCGGTGATCCCAGATTTCGATCTGTCCTGCTGCGTGGCGTTGTTTTGACTATCTTGTTGCTGATTGCCGCCTGCGCGGGCGCGATATGGGCGATCAACGCGCTGGCGGGACATGAGATTTCATTGCCGTTTGTCGGTGACGTTCCCTGGTTGAACGATGTGCTGAACTATTCCGGCATTCTGCTGGTGCTAATCCTGCCAGTGTTCCTGATGGTTCCGGTTGCGTCAGCCATTACCTCGATTTTCCTCGAAGAGGTTGCAGAGGCGGTGGAAGACAAGCACTACCCTGCTCTGCCCAAGGCCCCCAGGATCCCGTTTGTCGAAGCGCTGCTGGATGGTTTGAGCTTTTTGGGCGTTCTGATTGCGGCGAATCTGCTGGCGCTGATTTTATATGCAATATTCTCGCCGCTCGCCCCGTTTATCTTCTGGGCCATGAACGGCTTTTTGTTGGGACGGGAGTATTTTACGCTTGCGGCGATGCGGCGGTTGGGCCGCGAAGGTGCGCGCAAGCTGCGCGCCAAACACGTCACAACGATCTGGGCCGCCGGAATCCTGATGGCAATCCCATTATCAGTTCCTCTGGTCAACCTCGTGATCCCGATCATAGGTGCAGCCACGTTCACGCATATTTTTCACGGCCTGACCAATTCCAGACCCTGATCAATCGCGCGGCTCCAACTGGTTGAGCCAATCGAAATCCTGAACCGAAATCACACCGGATATGATTATGCCGGCAATGATGATCCACAGCACAACTGAAATCCCGGTGGTAATCCACATTTTCTTTTTCATGTGGTGAATTTCGGGCGCCCCGGCGTGAGTGCCCGGCACGATGTCACCCAGATCACCCTGGGTTTTGATCCGCACGGGCAGGACCACCAGCAAGGTCATGAACCAGATAACGGCAAACAGAACAATAGCAGCGGTGATAGTCATTTTAAGACCTCCTTTCCTGGCTTAAACCTGTTCAAGCTCGACCAGGCACCCATTGAAATCCTTGGGATGCAGGAACAGAACCGGTTTGCCATGCGCTCCGATCCTGGGCTCACCCGAGCCCAAAACCCGCGCGCCGGTTTCCTTCAGGTGATCGCGGGCGGCTATAATGTCTTCAACCTCGTAGCACACGTGGTGGATACCGCCCGACGGGTTCTTTTCAAGAAAGCCATTGATCGGGCTGTCATCACCCAGCGGGTAAAGCAGTTCGATCTTTGTATTGGGCAACTCGATGAACACCACCGTGACACCATGATCCGGTTCATCCTGAGGCGCCCCGACCTGCGCGCCCAACGCAGTGCGATATTGTTCTGACGCGACCTCAAGGTCCGGAACTGCGATTGCGACGTGGTTCAGACGGCCGATCATTAAACTCTCCTGTGTCCTGCATAGCATGGGGTATGGCGGTTATGGGGGCAGACCCGGCAAAGAACAAGTGCGCCAAATCGCCCGTTAACCCTGTGTTAGCCAGAACTTTCTAGCGTGTTGGCATCTGCTGAAGAGGAAAACTGCGATGGACGATTCGGGACCTTTCTCCACCACAATTGCAACACCAACCGCAACGCGCCCCCTGCTGGGACAAACCATTCTGGTGGTCGAAGACAGCCGCTATGCCTGCGACGTTATTCGTCTGATGTGCCTGCACAGCGGGGCCAGAATGCGGCGCGCGGACTGTTTGAAAGCGGCGCGACGTCACCTTCAGATTTATCGCCCGTCTGTCATTGTCGTGGATATGGGCCTGCCGGACGGATCGGGCGCTAACCTGATCGCCGACCTGGTTGATCTGTCGCCTCGCATTGGCGCGATACTTGGAATGTCAGGGGATGATTGCGCGCGGGCGGATGCAATGCAGGCTGGCGCTGATGGCTTCTTGGCCAAACCTCTTAAGTCTATGGGATACTTCCAGAAAACCATTCTGCAACTGTTACCGGAAGACCGGCGTCCCAGCGGTCTGCAATCGGTGCGCGACGAAGAAATCCGCCCCGATCCAATGGCATATCAGGACGATATGGCCCATATCGCGGATGTTCTGGCCGAACCGCAGGATAGCCGGTCACTGGACTATGCCGCCCAATTCCTGAGAGGGGTCGCACGCGTCGCGGATGATCCGGTACTGGCAGAGGCGGCCCACAAGCTGACCGTGTCGCGCGCGCAGGGTGCGCCCCTGACCGCCTGTGCGGCGCAGGTCGCAGGTCTTGTGCAAAGCCGACTGGAACGGCGCGAGGCGATCTGAAATGACCACGGCCTATTTCATTACCGCATTCATCGTTTTCTTGTGGGTCTATCGGCACACCCGGCATGTTGCCCGATCAATCCGCTCCAATCGCGCTCGGTGGGACAATCCGCTTGATTGATATCAATCGTCGCGCCGCACGTGTCTCAGTGACGCCGGACACTTGATCTGTTGGGCATTACGGCGAGCATGCATGCAGTCGCCAGTGGCCCGGTGACACACAGATACCGGGCACTGACATGTCTCAGACGACCTGAGCAGATCAGCCGCTAGTCCTGAGGGATCAGCCGTAGCCCCAATTCCATCAACTGGTCCGAGGTTGGATCGGACGGCGCATCCATCATCAAATCCTCGGCGCGCTGGTTCATCGGGAACATCATGACCTCGCGAATGTTGGCTTCGTCAGCCAGAAGCATCACAATTCGGTCGATCCCTGCAGCACACCCACCGTGCGGCGGCGCCCCATAATGAAACGCGTTGAACAGAGCACCAAAACGGGTTTTGACCTCATCCGCGCCATACCCTGCCAATTCAAAGGCTTTCAGCATGATTTCCGGTTTGTGGTTCCGGATGGCACCCGAAACCAGCTCGTATCCGTTGCAGGCCAGATCGTATTGATATCCGCGCACAGCCAAAGGATCACCGTTCAGCGCATCCATCCCACCTTGCGGCATCGAGAACGGGTTATGTTCAAAGTCGATCGCTCCGGTCTCTTCGTCCTGCTCATAGATTGGGAAGTCGACAATCCAGGCAAACGCAAAACGATCTTTTTCTGTCAGGCCCAGCTCTTCACCGATCACGTCACGCGCCTTGCCGGCCACTTTTTCAAAGGTTTTCGGCTTACCGCCCAGGAAAAACGCTGCATCCCCCACGTTCAGCCCCAGTTGCTGACGGATCGCCTCGGTCCGTTCGGGCCCGATGTTCTTGGCCAGCGGACCTGCGGCCTCCATCCCCTGACCCTGATCACGCCAGAAGATGTACCCCATGCCGGGAAGACCCTCTTTCTGAGCAAAGGCGTTCATGCGGTCGCAAAACTTGCGACTGCCACCGGTCGGCGCGGGAATCGCGCGGATTTCAGTACCGTCCTGCTCCAACAGCTTCGCGAAAATCGCGAAGCCACTATCGCGAAAGTGGTCAGAGACCACTTGCATTTTAATAGGATTGCGCAGGTCTGGCTTGTCGGTGCCGTACCACAGGGCAGAATCCCGATAGGATATCTGCGGCCACTCCTGATCAACCTTGCGACCCCCGCCGAATTCTTCGAACACACCGGTCAGAACCGGCTGAATCGTGTCGAACACATCCTGCTGCTCAACAAAGGACATCTCGAGGTCCAGCTGGTAGAAATCCGTGGGCGAGCGATCCGCACGCGGATCTTCGTCGCGAAAGCAAGGCGCGATCTGGAAATATTTGTCAAAGCCCGAAACCATGATCAGCTGTTTGAATTGCTGCGGGGCCTGCGGCAAAGCATAAAATTTGCCCGGATGCAGGCGCGAGGGCACCAGAAAGTCGCGCGCGCCCTCGGGCGATGATGCCGTGATGATCGGTGTCTGGTACTCGCGGAACCCCCGATCCCACATGCGGCGGCGCATGGAGGCCACGACATCCGAGCGCAGTGTCATGTTGCGCTGCATCGCGTCGCGTCGCAGATCAAGGTAACGGTAACGCAGGCGGGTCTCCTCGGGATATTCCTGATCCCCGAACACCATAAGCGGCAATTCCTCGGCTGAGCCGAGGACCTCCAGGTCGCGCACATAAACCTCGATCTCGCCTGTCGGCAGCTTTGGATTCACCAGTTCAGGGTCCCGCGCTTTGACGGTCCCATCAATGCGGATACACCACTCGGACCGGACCTTTTCCAGTTCAGCAAAGGCCGCGCTGTCGCCGTCGCACAGCACCTGGGTCACGCCAAAGTGGTCGCGCAGGTCGATGAACAATACACCGCCATGATCCCGGACCCTATGCACCCAGCCGGACAGGCGGACGGTTTCACCGACATTGGCGGCGGTCAGAGCGGCGCAGGTATGGCTGCGATAGGCGTGCATGGATCATATCCCTTCGGGCACAGAATTCGTCGCGCCGATACACCCCGTCAGGCATGGAAAGTCAAGGCGCGTTGCGCTGTCAGAACGGCCTTTGAACATTGCCCGAATAGAAATAAACGCCCAGACCCGCCGCAAAGATTATATTGCCGGCGATTGAATGCAGCAGCACCGCGTAGAAAAAAGATCCGCGCTTGCGATACGCCCAGGTGAACAGCAGCCCGCCACCGAAGGTCATGATGGCGACGATCCAGCTCCAGTACATCAGATGAGCCAGCGAAAACAGCCCCGCATTCAGCAGATACGCTGTATTCCCGTCCGGCAGAATGGCCTGATAACGCCTGAAAAACAGCGAACGAAACAACAATTCCTGTGGCAAAGCCGAAAGCAGCGGGTAGCCAAGCCAGATCATGCCCAAAAGTTCAGGCCGGTTCAAAAGCAGGAAAAAAGCAGCGTCAGGGCGCGCAACCAGAACCAGCGCCGAACACAAACCGGTCATTGCGAAAGTAAAGATCGCAACCTCGGCCCAGGACCAGTTGCGCCAGTTATCGCGCAACTCCTTCCAGGCAAAACTCGGGGTGGCATGCAGCAGGACGACCCCCAATGCCGTGAATGTGAACAGCGACGGAAACATCCAGTCGGGCGGAAAGAACACAGCGATAACGACTGGGACGGCAATGAAAAACAGGCCAAACTCCAATCGCAACCGCAGATGCGGTATGTTGTCGGTTGCCCAATCGACTGGTTTGCTCACAGGTTCGCCAACTCCGCTCGGATCAGGCCACGCAGGGAATTTCCCACATATACAAACTCCGCAGCCTGAAGATCGGTCAAGGTCAGGGTGGCTTCGGTAACCTGTTTATTATCAATCAATTCTTCACGCAGCACCCCGGGAAGGACACCGCTGGACAATCCGGGCGTCAGCAGCCCGCCTCCGGGCAGGTTCAAAAACAGGTTGGTGATTGTGCCTTCGCACAATTCTTGCTTTTCATTCAGAAATATCCACTCGTCGATGCCCGACGGCAAAGCGGCGCGTGCGGTGTCATAGAGGCTGCGTTCACTTGTTTTGTGTTGCAGCCAGACATCGCGCGACGTCAACCGTGTTGCAGCTATGGATACCTGCCAAACAGTCGGATTGTCCGGCAACGGTCCGGTTGTCACCGTCAACGCCCCGTCCGCGGCCAAAGTCAGACGACAACGCAATGGTGTCGACCCCCCGATCCCGTCAAGCACTTGCAAGGCCCGAGCTCTGTCAAAACGCAGACCCAGCACCGCAGCGGTGCGTGCCATTCTGCGCAGATGGCGGTCGCGTCGCACAAGTCCGTTTTGCGGCCGAAAGGCCAGCGTTTCAATCACACAGAAGTCAGGGTCATCTGGTGGGCAAAGCGAGCCTTCCATAACGCTTCCTCATATTCGGACGGTGCTGTGCTGTCCCAAACCACCCCGCCGCCCACGTTCAGCGTGGCCGCATCGTCTTCGACCATCAAGGTCCGGATCGCCACATTGAATTCGGACCGGCCATCCGGCGCAGCCCAACCGATCGCGCCGCAATAGATATCGCGCGGCCACGGTTCCAATTCTGACAATATCTCCATTGCCCGGATTTTCGGCGCACCGGTGATCGAGCCGCAGGGGAACAGCGCAGACAGGATGTCGGACAGACCGGCGCCGAGGTGCAGTTGCGCCTGAACCAGCGAGGTCATCTGATGCACTGTTGTATAGGTCTCGACCTTGAACAGTTCCGGCACACGAACCGATCCGGGCAGCGCGACCCGACTGATATCGTTGCGCAACAGATCGACGATCATCAGGTTTTCGGCGCGGTTCTTTTCGTCAGAGGACAGAAACGCGCGGCGCCGGGCGTCCTCGACCATGTCTTCGCTGCGGGGTTGCGTGCCTTTCATCGGGCGCGTTTCGATCCGACGGTTCGTGTCTGTTCGAAAGAACAGCTCCGGTGAGCGGCTGAGAAGATCGGGCAAACCGTCTTGTTGCACAAGCGCGCCGTGCCCGACCGATTGTCGTGACGCCAGCGCCGCATACAAAGCCGCGCTGTCGCGATCCACCGGCAGATCGATTGGGAATGTCAGGTTGGCCTGATAAATGTCACCTGCCCCGATTGCCTCGTGGACGTGTTTAAAGGCGTGGGTATATCGTGCTTCGTCCCAACGTGGCCAAAAGGCGCTGATACCACCCTGCGCGTTGGGCAGGTTCGATTGTTTTGGAGGATCAAAGACACCAAAGCAAATCAGCGGCAGGCGACGCCCTTCTGGCATGTATTTGGACAGGCGCGGTTCCAGTGCATACCCAAGTTCATAGCTGGCATAGCCCGCCAACCACGCACCATCGGCGCGCGCGGCATCCAGCGCCGCCAACGCCTGGGGCACTTCGTCCGCTATGTCCGCGCGGATCATTGCGGCGGGTCGGTCGAATTCAGTTCCCGATCCGGCCGGTCCGTGATCAAAACGTATTCGCACCTGCATCCTCATTGGCCGTGCTGCGCGATATAGAGAATAAGCCAGCGAGGGAAAGGGGGGAAAGCGGCAATTTCCACCCTGTTTCCGATACCACTTGCACCTTTTCGTCCTGTCCCTATAACGCAGGACAATTTGGGCGCTTGGGCGGTGCCCGTGACTCGCGGACATTCGAAGGAACCAGGCTATGCCGAGAAGAACCGACATTCAGTCGATCATGATCATCGGGGCGGGTCCCATTGTCATCGGCCAGGCGTGCGAGTTCGACTATTCCGGTGCTCAAGCCTGCAAGGCGCTGCGCGAAGAAGGCTACCGGGTCATTCTGGTCAACTCCAACCCTGCGACGATCATGACCGATCCGGGTCTGGCGGATGCCACATACATCGAACCGATCACGCCCGAAGTGGTTGCCAAAATCATCGAAAAGGAACGTCCCGACGCCCTGCTGCCCACTATGGGTGGTCAAACCGGCCTGAACACGTCGCTGGCACTGGAAGAAATGGGTGTGCTGGACAAGTTCGGGGTCGAGATGATCGGCGCCAAGCGCGACGCCATTGAAATGGCCGAAGATCGCGCCCTGTTCCGCGAGGCGATGGACCGGCTGGGCATTGAAAACCCCAAAGCCGAGATCGTAACGGCCCCAAAGAACGCGGACGGCAAGAAAGATCTGGACGCTGGTGTGGCGTCGGCTCTGGAAACCCTTGAAACGGTTGGCTTGCCGGCGATCATCCGTCCTGCCTTTACTCTGGGTGGTACAGGTGGTGGCGTGGCGTATAACCGCGAGGACTACATCCACATTTGCCGCTCGGGCATGGATGCATCGCCTGTCGGTCAGATTCTGATCGACGAAAGCCTGCTGGGCTGGAAAGAATACGAGATGGAGGTGGTCCGCGACACCGCCGACAATGCCATCATCGTCTGCTCGATCGAAAATGTGGATCCGATGGGCGTGCATACGGGCGACTCGATCACCGTCGCCCCTGCCCTGACGCTCACGGACAAAGAATATAAGATCATGCGCAATCACTCGATTGCCGTACTGCGTGAGATCGGCGTCGAAACCGGCGGGTCGAACGTACAGTGGGCGATCAACCCCGATGACGGCCGCATGGTCGTGATCGAGATGAACCCGCGCGTGTCGCGGTCGTCGGCGCTGGCCTCCAAGGCGACCGGTTTCCCGATTGCCAAGATTGCGGCAAAAATGGCCGTTGGCTACACGCTGGACGAGTTGGACAACGATATAACCAAGGTCACGCCCGCGTCGTTTGAGCCAACCATCGACTATGTCGTCACCAAAATCCCGAAATTTGCGTTCGAGAAATTCCCGGGCTCTGAGCCCTATCTGACCACCGCCATGAAGTCGGTGGGTGAGGCGATGTCCATCGGCCGCACTATTCACGAATCAATGCAAAAGGCGCTGGCGTCGATGGAATCCGGCCTGACGGGATTTGATGAGATCGAAATTCCCGGCCTGAACGTGGGCGTCTGGGATGAGGCTGACGACAAAGCCGCCATTATCAAGGCGATCAGCCAGCAGACCCCCGACCGTCTGCGCACCATCGCACAAGCAATACGTCACGGCTTGAGGGATGATGAGATTTTTGGCGTCACCAAATTTGACCCGTGGTTTCTGGCGCGCATCCGTGAAATCGTCGATGCCGAGCGCAAGGTCCGCAAGGACGGTTTGCCGGTCACCGAAGGCGGTATCCGCAGGTTGAAAATGCTGGGTTTCACCGACGCCCGTCTGGGCAATCTGACCGGTCGCGACGAAGACAATGTCCGCCGCGCCCGCCGCAATCTGGGCGTCAACGCTGTGTTCAAGCGCATCGACACCTGTGCCGCCGAATTCGAGGCGCAGACGCCGTACATGTATTCGACCTACGAAGCCCCGATGATGGGCGATGTCGAATGCGAGGCGCGCCCGAGCGAGCGTAAGAAAGTTGTCATCCTCGGCGGTGGTCCGAACCGGATCGGTCAGGGCATCGAGTTTGACTACTGCTGCTGCCACGCTTGTTTCGCTCTGACCGAGGCGGGGTACGAAACCATCATGATCAACTGTAATCCCGAAACGGTCTCGACCGATTATGACACATCGGACCGGCTGTATTTCGAACCGCTTACGTTTGAACATGTCATGGAAATCCTGGCGAAAGAGCAGGAAAACGGAACCCTGCACGGCGTTATTGTTCAGTTCGGCGGACAAACCCCGCTGAAACTGGCCAACGCGCTCGAGGCCGAGGGC
>JBCCIK010000054.1:0-21351 GCA_039028255.1 Pseudomonadota bacterium
ATGTTCGGACCGTTTGAAGATGGATCATACCCGTTGCATTTTCACCTGAACTAAGGGTCGGCCGCCGGACGGCTGCGACTGCCCGCTCACTCAGTAGCCAAGCGCGCAGCCATCCTTACGCGGATCGCTGCCACCTTCCAATACGCCGGTGTCGTGAATGCGGATCGCTTGTGCTCCGCCCATAGGTGTTTCCGGTATTTGAACAGTATGCCCAATTTCAATCAATTGTTGCGCAATCGTCTCATCAAAGCCGCGTTCGAGTTTCAGAACCCCGGCATCCGCAAACGCACGCGGGGCATCGATGCTGGCCTGCAGCGCGAGATCAAAGTCGGTCAGGTTGGATAAAAATCTCGCATGACCGGTTGGCTGATACGCTCCGCCCATCACGCCAAATGGCATCAGAATCTGTTCGTTCTGACGCAACATTCCGGGGATTATGGTGTGCATGGGGCGTTTACCGGGGCCCAGCTCATTCGGATGGCCGGCTTGCAGAGTGAACCCCGCCCCACGGTTTTGCAGCAGGATCCCGTATTTCGGCGAAGCGATGCCTGAACCGAAACTGTGAAAAATCGAATAAATCAGCGAAACGGCCATCCTGTCGCGATCGACGACGGTGATGTAAACTGTATCTTTGTGGATCGCTTCGGTCAGTGGCGCAGCGGCGGGTATCACGCGTTCAGGGTCGATCAGCGCGGCCAGCTTTTCTGCAACTACAGGATCCAGAAAACGCTGGGCCCGGGCGGTGTGATCCGGGTCGGCGATGAATCGATTGCGGGCGTCATAGGCCAGTTTGGTGGCTTCGGCCTCAATGTGCACGCGTTCCGCGCCCATGGGGTCCATACCGGACAGGTCAAAATGCTTTAGAATGTTCAGCAAAAGAATGGCCGTTGCACCCTGTCCGTTAGGCGGATGCTCCACCAGTTCGATGCCGTTGTAGGTGCCGCTCATCGGGTCGGTTTCAGTACAGCGCGTCGCGTCAAAATCATCTGCTGTGTGCACGCCGCCGAATTGGGCAAGCGCCGCTATCATATCTTCTGCGATATCGCCGGAATAAAAGGCATCGCGCCCGTGTTTGGCGATCTGACGCAGAACACGGGCCTGACCGGGTGAGCGGAACAACTGCCCGATCCGAGGCACCTTTCCATCCAGCAAATAATGCTCTCGCGCGGCGCCTTGCAACGCCTTTGCGCCGGACTGCCAGTCATGTGCCACCCTCGCTGCGACCGGAACACCGTGTTCCGCGTAATGAATGGCAGGTTGCAGAATCGCATCCAGACCCAACCGCCCTTCGGCCTGGGCAAGAGTGCAAAACGCGTCGACGGCGCCGGGGATCGTCACGGCATCCGGGCTGGTCAGCGGCACGGCGTTCAACCCGTTGTTGCGCAGACGGTTTGCATCCGCCTTGGCTGGCGCGCGCCCGGACCCGTTCAACGCGCGAATTCCCGATTCTCCGGCGCGATTGAACAGGACAAAACAATCTCCGCCCAATCCAGTCATCTGCGGTTCGCAAATTCCGAGCAATACCGCCCCGGCGATCGCAGCGTCCATGGCATTGCCGCCCCGGGCCAGAATATCCAGCGCCACCTTGGCCGCAAGCGGATGCGATGTTGCACACATACCTTCTGTGGCCAGAACCTCTGAGCGGCCCGGTTGGTGCAAATCCCGCATGGTGTAATCCCTTCGCTTAACAGCCCGAAGCTACAGCGCCGCGCGGTGTTGTCCAGCTATTTCAAGGGAGAAGTTCCTCGGCGCCGTTCACTGGGTGGGGGCTGTGACACATGACGCCGAGGGAAGCTATCTGAGCTACAAGTAAGTGTATGACGGTTGTTTGCGGCGCCACAATGGTTCGAAAAAGGCGTTATTGTGGCCATTGGGCCAATCTAGCCTGTGTTTTCAAAGTCAAACCTTAAAGACAGGCGGTTACATCCATTGCGGCGTTCATAGCAGATATCGCTGGTCAGCTGATGAATCAGGAACCATCCGAATCCGCCTTCGGGCAGGTCCTGCGGCGCCGTCTCGACCGATGCAGGCACGCCCGCGGGTGGATGATAACCCGGCAGAGGATTGCCTGTGTCCGAAATCAGAATGTCCAGCCGATCCTGATCAAGGCGACAGGTAACCTGAACTCTGGCGGGCGCAACACCGGCATAGGCATGTTCGACAACATTGTTGATCGCTTCGGCCAATGCGATCCTGACGTCACCAGCCTTGTTGCCGGGCAATCCCTGGCGTGCCAATCCCGTGCTCAGTTTTGCAATACCGGCGCTCGCCTCAGCTTCGGTCGCGGGGAAGTTTAGTTCCAGGCAGGATTCGGTGCTAATAGGCTTCACGCAGTCCACTCCCGCCCGGGTCAGTCCATTGAGGCGGACAACGCCTCATCCAGCGTTGAAAAAAGCCTGAAAACGGTATCCATTCGGGTCAGTCGAAATACCTTTTCGACAACGGGTTGCAACCCTGCAAGGTCCAAGCGCCGCTGGCTGCCCAATTGCTTCATCGAGGCAACGATCGCCCCCAGACCGCTGGAGTCGATGAATTCGACACCGGCAAGGTCCAGGACCACACGGTCCGGTCCGCTTTCGGTTTCGCGGCGCATGTCTTCCTTGAACTGGATGGCCATTGCGGCGTCGATCCGGTCGCATTCGACCGTGATGATCTGCGTTGCACCTGACGTCGTGCTGGTCAGTCCCATGCTTGATCGCCCTTTAAAGTGAAATTGCGTCGTAGAAATACGCTAGACGTCAATTCTTACCATTCGGTATTCAGGAGCCGGAAAAGAACAGGAGTTGCGGATGAAAGATGTCATGATTGCAGGTGCGGCGCGTACGCCCATGGGTAGCTTTCAGGGTGTATTCGGCAGTCTGGCCGCAACTGAACTTGGCGGGGCGGCAATCCGGGCGGCCTTGCAGCAGGCCGGGAAACCCGCTGTTGACGAGGTCCTGATGGGTTGTGTTTTGCCGGCCGGTCAAGGGCAGGCACCTGCACGACAGGCGGGCTTTGCCGCTGGGTTGGGGGCCGACGTTCCGGCCACGACGCTGAACAAAATGTGCGGCTCGGGGATGAAGACTGCGATGATGGCGTATGACCAGATCGCATTGGGCCGCGCCGACATCCTTGTCGCGGGTGGAATGGAGAGCATGACAAATGCCCCATATCTGCTGCCGAAAATGCGCGGCGGCGCGCGGCTCGGTCATGGGCAGGTCATGGATCACATGTTCCTCGACGGGCTGGAGGACGCGTATGACAAAGGCCGCCTAATGGGCACCTTTGCCGAAGACTGCGCCGAGGCGTATCAGTTCACGCGTGAGGCGCAGGACGAATACGCGCTGCAATCGCTGTCAAATGCGCTGGCCGCGCAGGAGAGCGGGGCGTTCGATGATGAAATCACTCCGGTTGCGATCAAAAGCCGTAAGGGCATGGTGACGGAAACATCGGACGAGCAACCCAAATCCGCGAAGCCGGAAAAAATTCCATCCCTCAGACCGGCATTTCGCGAGGGCGGAACCGTGACGGCGGCCAATTCCTCGTCGATATCTGACGGGGCCGCTGCGCTTGTCCTGATGTCTTCCCGGGCTGCCGAGGCGCAAGGTCTGGTGGCGCGCGCGCGGTTGGTCGGCCATTCCAGCCATGCTCAGGCACCGGCCCTGTTCACCACTGCCCCGGTTCCCGCAGCGCAAAAACTGCTGGCGGCCATCGGCTGGTCGAAAGAGGACGTGGACCTTTGGGAGGTGAACGAAGCCTTTGCCGTGGTTCCCATGGCCTTCATGCACGAAATGGGCCTGCCACGGGACAAGGTGAACGTAAATGGAGGCGCCTGTGCGCTGGGCCATCCAATCGGAGCATCAGGCGCGCGGATCATGGTCACTCTGCTGAACGCGTTGGAAAAGCGAGGTCTGAGACGGGGTGTGGCGGCCATTTGCATCGGCGGCGGCGAAGGCACAGCAATTGCCATCGAACGGGTTTGACGCGAGGTTTGTTTCGCAATACTTCGGCGTCTATCTTCGCCAAAGAGTGTCGCCATGTCAGTCGATTACACCACACTTGCCAAGACCATCGCAGCCCTGACCGAGGGGGAGACAGATCAAATCGCGCTGATGGCAACGCTCGCCTGCGAAGTGCATCACGCTGACGATCGGTTCGACTGGACGGGGTTTTATCGGGTGACGCAGCCAGGTGTGCTTAAGATCGGCCCATATCAGGGCGGGCACGGATGTCTGGTCATTCCGTTTGATCGCGGCGTCTGCGGCAAGGCCGCGCGGACAGGCAAGGTTCAGCTTGTGCCGGATGTGGATGCATTCCCTGGCCATATAGCCTGTGCGTCCTCCACACGGTCCGAGCTGGTTTTGCCGGTGCGGGATGCAACAGGGCAGGTGATTGCCGTATTTGATATTGATAGTGATCAGCCGGATGCGTTTACCGATGTTGATGCATCCTGGCTGGCCGCAATTCTGTCGGATGTGTTTTCATAGATGCAGTAGATGCGACCGGGCTATAGCCGGTCGCATGGTTTGACGCTGGCGTCGCGCCCGGTCAGGATGTCAGTATCTTGGCCTTTTGGGCTTCAAATTCTTCATCGTTCAAAACACCCTTTTCCTTGAGCGCCGCCAGACGCTCCAACTCATCCGCGGTTGAAACGGTCGCAACCGAACGGATGTAATCTTTCTGAGCGGCTTCGATCTGATTCATGGTTTCAACATTGTGCTGATGCATCTTGTCGCCGCGTACGATCAGATAGGCCAAAACGCCCAGCCAGGGGATCAGGATGACAAAGGCAATCCACACGGCCTTGCCCGCGCCGCTCAGGTCCTTTGACCGAAAGACATCGGCCACGACAGAAATCATCACCCAGAACCAGGCGACCATCAGGAACAGCCAGAAGATTGACCAGACTATATCGAAGAAACCGAGGCCATTGTCCATTTTGTCCAACCCTTTGCTTATCTGTTAGAAATCCCTGCGATCAGGAGTTTTGAAAGTGTAACAGACAGATGGGCATTTGGTTAGGGTCTTATCTGCACAAAGCCGGGGTCAGGCGTCAGGATACTCGTTTTCCAGTCGCCTAAAGTGTCTTCGATCCACCGTGATTGAATCGCTGTTATCCGCAGGGTGCAGGACCAGGTCTGAACAAAGATCGGGTAATGAAAAAAACCTTGGAAATTTCACGAATCCAAGGCATCGTGAAAAAGTGGGATGAAATTTCACGAGATTCGGAGTGCGAGTTGAACAGTCAGGCCCCTTACGCGGCAACTCTTGGTGCAGATATACGCGCGTTGCGCAAATCCCGTGGACTGACGCTGACCGAAATTGCAGAGCGGTTGAACCGCTCGGTCGGTTGGCTCAGCCAGGTTGAACGGGATAAATCGGACCCGTCGATCTCGGACCTGCGTCAGATTGCCGAATGCCTTGGCGTGCCCATGTCGATGCTGTTCGCCCATTCTTCGGTGCCAGCCGAAGAGCAGGGCTGTGTTGTCCGGGCCGGATCGCGTCGGCCGATGGGATCGCGCGATGAAGGTCTGATCGAGGAACTGCTGTCGCCCGATCTGACGGATGATTTCGAAATGGTGCATTCCACGTTCGAGCCCCGATCCAGAATGCAGAAACCCGCTGACAGGCCCACGCAGGAAGTTGGATACATAGTCTCGGGCCGGCTGGATCTGACAATTGGGCCACGTCAGTTCACCGTCGGCCCGGGTGACAGTTTTCGCATCAAGAATCAGGTGTATCGATGGGCCAACCCGTATGACGAACCCGCAGTGGCGATATGGGTCATTGCGCCACCGGTGTACTGATGCAACTAGAGGCCTGGACCCTATTCGCCGTGTTCTGGGTGATCTTTGTGACCACACCGGGTCCCAATGCGGTCAATTGCATTTCAAACGGCATGAGCCTGCCTTTGCCCAGGGCAATGCTGGGTGTCGCGGCCATTCTGACTCAGGCAACTGCGTTTCTGATCCTGTCTGCCCTGGGTGTGACCGCATTGATTGCAGCGTCTCCAACAGGATTTTTTGTGGCCAAGCTGGCCGGAGCGGGTTTTCTGATTTGGCTCGGCATTCGCGGTTGGATGAATGCCAAACGCCCGGTCCCGGCCACGGAACGCCCTGCGCGCCATGTCTATTTTCACGCCCTCGCGGTGGCGACAATCAACCCCAAGAGCGTGGCCGGCTATCTTGCCGCCTTTTCGCAATTCGTCCAGCCGGGCGTTCCGATCTGGCAGCAGATGAGTGTCATTGTACCAACAGCACTAATCATCACGACGCTCAGCTATACCGGGTTTACCCTGCTGGGCGCACTGATGGGTAAGGCTGCTTTGGGTGCTGTTTTTAATACATGGGTGCGCCGGGTCATGGCGGTGTGTTTCATCCTTTATGGTGTGCTGCTGGGAACCAGTGCCACGCCCGCAACAAGAGGATAGCGGAATGTACAAAGGATCCTGTTTGTGTGGTGCGGTTACGTTTGAGATCGATGGCGATCTGTCGCCGCCGTCGGCCTGCCATTGCGGGCAGTGCCGCAAGCAGTCAGGACATGTTTGGGCCTCGACCTGGACGCATCAGGACAATCTGAACCTCACCGCCGGTGACACGATCAAATGGTACAAAGCCTCGGACGTGGCACGGCGCGGTTTTTGCGGCCAATGTGGGTCATTTATGTTCTGGCAGCACACGGACGAGGACACGATTTCGATTTCCATGGGGGCATTTGACGACCCCACGGGCCTTGCGCTGTCAAAGCATATCTTTGTGGCGGACAAGGGCAATTACTACGACATCACGGACGACCTGCCCCAACGGGCACAGTAACAGGGATCAAGATCAATGAGCGATTTTCCGACAAAAGCCTGCGTGGTTATCATCGGTGGCGGTGTGGTGGGGGCGTCCTCGCTGTTCCATCTGGCCAAGAAGGGCTGGACCGACTGCGTTCTGCTTGAAAAGAACGAGCTGACCGCCGGGTCGACATGGCACGCGGCGGGCAACGTGCCGACGTTTTCAACCTCGTGGGCGATCATGAACATGCAGCGCTATTCGACCGAGCTGTATTCGCGCCTTGCGGACGAGGTCGACTATCCGATGAACTACCATGTCTCGGGCTCGATCCGTCTGGCGCACAGCAAGGAACGGATGCAGGAATTCGAACGCGCCCTGTCAATGGGCCGCTATCAGGGTATTCCGATGGAAATGTGGACCCCGCAAGAAGCTAAAGAGCGCTATCCATTCCTTGAGACACACGACCTTGAGGGCGTTTTGTATGACCCGACAGACGGTGACATCGATCCGGCCCAGCTAACGCAGGCTTTGGCCAAGGGTGCCCGTGACATGGGCCAGAAGATCATTCGCTTCTGCCCGGCGACCGGCGTGACCCAGCACGACGACGGCACCTGGACCGTTCACACGGACAAGGGCGACATAGCCTGCGATTATGTTGTCAACGCCGCCGGCTATTATGCACAGCGCGTCGGGGAATGGTTCAAGCCTTATGGCGGGCGCACCGTTCCTGCCATGGTCATGAGCCACCAGTACCTGCTGACCGATGAAATCCCCGAGATACAGGCATGGTCCAAGGAAAACGGGGGCAAACTGCCTTTGTTGCGGGACGTGGATGTATCGTATTACCTGCGGCAGGAAAAGAACGGCTTCAATCTTGGCCCGTACGAGCCCAACTGCAAGGGCCACTGGATGACCGAAGACGACCCGATGCCCGAAGATTTCAGCTTTCAATTGTGGAACGACGATCTGGATCGGATCGAGGACATTGTCACCGATGCGATGGAACGGGTGCCGCTGATGGCGACCTCGGGCGTGGGCCGCGTCATCAACGGCCCGATCCCTTACGCCCCCGACGGGCTGCCGCTGATCGGTCCCATGCCTGGCGTCAAAAACGCGTTCGAGGCGCATACCTTCACCTTTGGTATCGCGCAGGGTGGTGGTGCTGGAAAGGTCCTGGCCGAATGGATCGTGGACGGCGCCACCGAGTGGGACATGTGGGCCGTCGATCCACGCCGGTATACCGATTACACTGATCAGGATTACTGCGATCAGAAAGGTCTGGAGGTCTATGGCAACGAATACGCCATGCATTTCCCGCATCACGAATGGCCGGCTGCACGTGACAAGAAATTGTCGCCGGTTCACGCCAGGGTCAAGGCATTGGGTGGCGTGATGGGTCCCTATAACGGGTGGGAGCGCGCCAACTGGTTTGCGCAGCCGGGCGATGACACGTCGCTTGAGGCAACCCATACCTGGGGCCGCTCCGGCCCGTGGGAACAGCGGATCAAAGAAGAATGCGAGGCCGTGCGCGATCATTGCGGCGTGCTGGATTTGCCCGGCTTCTCGCGCTTTATGGTCAAAGGTCCCGGTGCCGCCGAGGCTTTGCGCGGACTGGCCACGGGTGGTTTGCCCAAAGTCGGTCGTATGAACCTGATCTACATCTCTGACGATCGTGGCCGCATCCTGACCGAAATGTCCTGTATTCGTCTGGACGAGGATGAGTTCGTCATGATCACCGCTGCTACCGCGCAGTGGCATGACCGGGACATTTTGCTGCATGCAATGCCCGCGGGCGTGTCTGTTGAGGACGTGACCACCACTCGGGATACGCTGATCGTCACCGGCCCGAAATCGCGTGAAGTTCTGTCGGCCATGACAGATGCCGATCTGATGTCCGGGTGGCTGACCCATCAGCCTGCCACAGTCGCAGGCCAGCCGGCTCATTTGATCCGCGTGTCCTTCGCCGGTGAGCTGGGGTGGGAAGTGCACGCCCTGAACGCGGATATGCCCGCAATCTATGATGCGATCATTGATGCCGGTGCCAAACCATTCGGGATGTATGCGCTGAACTCGCTGCGGATCGAAAAGGGGTATCGTGCGTGGAAAGGTGATCTGTCGACCGATTATTCGGTGCTGGAAGGAGGTCTGGAGCGATTCGTCAAACTGGACAAGCCGCAGGATTTCCCCGGCAAGGCAGCGATCCTGAATGAAAAACAGCAAGGCATCAAAAAGGCATTTGTCACCATGACCGTGGACGCCGTTGATTGTGATGCGCCCTATATGTCGTGCATCTGGCAAGGTGATCAAATCGTGGGCGAGACAACCTCGGGCGCATGGGGGTACCGCGTGGGCAAATCCATTGCGTTGGGCATGATCAAGGCCGAACTGGCAAATCCGGGAACCGAGCTTGAGGTCGAAATCTACGGTCAGAAATGCCGCGCTGTGGTAGAGCAGGATCAGCCGCTGTGGGATCCCGGGAACGAGCGGTTACGTGCATGACGTTTCGCGGAGAACACCATGAGCAAACGATATGTCAAACTGAATACCGGTGAAGGTCCGAACTACGACTGGGAAAACGACCATACATTTGTCAAAGTCTCTGGTCAGGACACCAACGGCGCATACACGCTTATGGAGGACAATCTGAAGGCCAGCTTTGCGCTTGGCCTTCATAGACATGATGCACATGCGGAAACATTTTATTTTCTGGAAGGCATGGTCGACTTTTACGCGGATGGTGACTGGCATCGCTGCAGCCCGGGCACAACATTGCATGTCCCGCCGGGCGTGCCGCATGCGTGTCGGGTGGCAGGACATGCTCCTGCCAGAATGCTGATGATCTTTCAGCCTTCGGGTTTTGACGGGTTTCTGGCCGAACTGGCGACGCTGGATGCTGCTGATTTTTCCGATGAGGCTAAAATGGCAGACATCAATGCCCGCCACGACATTGTTCCAATGGGTCCGATGCCACCGCACCCTGATGATGATACGTGAAAGACCCCGGCATGCCAGTTCCAACAACGATGTCCGGTGTTTATCTGACGCGCCACGGCGGGCCCGAAACTCTGGAATGGCGGCAAGATATCCCGGTTCCGCAGCCCGGCCCCGGTCAGGTTCTGGTGCGCGTCAGCGCTGCGGGTGTGAACAACACGGACATCAATACGCGTGTGGGCTGGTATTCTTCGGACGTTACAGGCGCGACCGATGCCGTTGATCAGGCGGTAGAAACCGGTGGCTGGGGTGGCGCGCTGCACTTTCCGCGCATTCAAGGTGGGGATCTGTGCGGAATAGTCGAACGCGCGGGACCTGACACCGATTTCAGGTCAGGACAGCGGGTAACCTGCCCGATCAACCTGCCGCGACCGCGCCCCGGCAAACCACACGGGTTTATCGCTTTGGGATCAGAGACAGACGGAGCCTTTGCGCAGTTCTGTCTGGTCGAGGCTGACGATCTTTACGATGTAACACCGTCCCCGTTGTCAGATGTCGAGATCGCCGCAATCCCCTGTGCCTTTGGCACGGCCGAGAACCTACTGACGCGGGCGGGCGTGGCGTCGGGGCACAAAGTGCTGATCACGGGGGCCTCGGGCGGTGTCGGGTTGGCGGCCGTACAGCTTGCAACATTGCGCGGAGCAACGGTCTGGGCTGTGACCGGGGCGGCCAAGGCGGATGTGGTCAGGGCGCAGGGTGCAGTGGACACGTATGATCGCGACGCGCCATTGCCGCGCGACAGGTTTGATGTCATCATCGACGTGGTCGGTGGCCCTGCTTGGGCTGCATTGATTCTGGCTCTGAAGCCCGGTGGCCAATATGCTGTTTCAGGTGCGATTGCCGGGCCGATAGTCGAGGCCGACCTGCGCGATATTTATCTGCGCGATATCACCATACATGGATGCACACATCAGTCACCCGAAGTGTTCGGACGTCTGGTCGAGCTGATCAATCAGGGCCGCATCAAACCTTTGATTTCAAGAACCTATCCGCTGCGCGACATTGCGCTTGCACAAGCGGAGTTTCAGTCCAAAGCCCTGCCGGGCAAGCTGGTGCTGATTCCCTAAGGAGATCGCGATATGGCAAATATCACCCTTTTGGACGGATCCATCGGGCAAGAGCTGGTCAAACTCAGCGGTGATCGTCCGACGCCGCTGTGGTCCACCCGGGTCATGATGGATCACCCGAATCTGGTTCGCGATGTGCATGTTGAATATTTCTGCCGCGGTGCCACAATTGCGACAACAAACACCTATGCAATCCATCGCTCTCGATTGCGGTTCGAGGATATCGAGGATCAGCTTGAAGCCCTGGTCGAAACGGCCGTCTCTCAGGCCCGGGCGGCGCGACAGGCCGCATCGGACCGCATCGCCGGATCGCTGGGGCCGCTGCTTGCCACGTACCGGCCAGATCTGAAACCCGACCCCGCCGATGCAGCGGCAAAGTTCGGTGAACTGGTTGACCTGATGGTCGACGATGTGGATCTGTTTCTGATCGAAACGGTGTCTTCGGTTCTGGAAGCCGAAGGCGCATTGCGCGGCACGCTCAAGTGCGCCAAGCCAGTCTGGCTGGCGTTATCGGTCATGGATAATGATGGAACGCGCCTGCGATCCGGCGAAGCGCTAAATGACATTGCCCCTGTCGTTGCCCGATATGCACCCGATGCCCTGTTGATCAACTGCACCCGCCCCGAGGCGGTACCAGCGGCGCTGGATATTCTTGCTGGGTTGAAGCTGCCGTTTGGGGCCTATGCCAATGGGTTCACGCATATCACGGACGGGTTTTTGGAAGATGCACCAACCGTTGACGCGCTGGAACAGCGTCGCGATCTTGGACCCGACGCCTATGCGGATCATGTCATGGCCTGGGTGGCGCAAGGCGCGACTATTGTTGGCGGATGCTGTGAAATCGGTCCGGACCATATTGAAACCATGGCACATCGTCTGCGATCTGCCGGACATCAGATCGTCTGAGCACCGGCATGAGCGGCAAACCAGCCTCGACATCGCAACACCGGGACGGGCCGCAGCACTTTGATATTCTTGTTGCGCCGGGGTTTGTTCTGCTTGAATTGGCGGCCCTGGTCGATGTGTTGCGCGTTGCCAATCGGGTCTGCCCTGTGCCCAGATTCACCTACACCTACCGATCTTTGCGTGGCGGCCCTGTGTCCAGCAGCAGTGATGCATGTGTTTCGACGGACCCTGTTCTGCCCCATCCAAAAGCAGAATATCTGTTTGTTATCGGCAATTCCGATCCAGATCATCCCGACTTGTCGCTGGGGCGGATTGTGTCGGATTACACTTATCGCGGCGCTCAGGTTTTCCTGTTGGCCGAAGCCGCCAGCCGATACATAGATGAACAGGGTGCGGACGATCTGGCAACCCATTGGGAAAACGCGTCTTTCCTGCGCGAACGCGGGGCCCGTTTCCAAGCTAAGTTGTCTATCGCCACCGAACAGGGCGCGGTGGTCACATGCGCGGGAATGGGCGCAACGGCCGACATTGCGCTGGCCGTGATTGGTCGCCACATCTCGGGGCCTGCCAAAATGACGGTTGCCGACATCATGCTGCATGAAAACATCCGCGATTTTTCATCCATGCAGCCGTTTTCGGGCGTTAAAACCACCGCCACCGGGGACGCCAAACTGGATCAGTGCATCAAGCTGATGCAGGCCAATATCGAAGAGCCCGTGCAGATTCATCAACTGGTCGATCAACTGAACCTGTCCAACAGGTCCCTTGAACGCAAGTTCAAGACCGTTTTTGGCACAACACCCAACGGTTTTTACCGTGAAATGCGGTTGGCCAGGGCAAACAACCTGCTGCTGAATACCACCATGAGCGTCCGGGAAATCGGTTTGGCCTGCGGATTTCCCAACGGCTTTTCGTCAGTCTACAAAAGTTTCTTCGGCGTAACCCCATTTGTCATGCGACGAAAAAAGCGACAGACCTGACAAAGATGATTTTTGCGGACATGCTGACGTTTTTGATGGGTTTTGTGTCGATCTTTCATGTCAGGCATAAGGCAGCCTGACACAGCGGAGTCCTCAAAATGGTTGATCTTCCCAGCAAAGCCCGAGTGGTCATTATTGGTGGTGGCGTGATCGGGTGTTCGGTCGCGTATCATCTGACCAAGAAGGGTTGGAAGGATGTGGTCCTGCTGGAGCGCAAGCAACTGACCAGCGGCACAACCTGGCACGCGGCAGGATTGATCGCCCAACTGCGCGCCACAGCCAACATGACCAAACTGGCCAAGTACAGTCAGGAGCTTTACGGCGCATTGGAAGAAGAGACTGGTGTAGCGACCGGGTTCAAACGCTGCGGCTCGATCACCGTGGCCCTGACGGACGAGCGAAAAGAGGAAATCTACCGACAGGCCGCAATGGCCCGCGCATTTGGCGTTGAAGTCGAAGAGATTTCCAATGATCGCGTGTCCGAACTGTACCCGCATTTGAACCTTGAAGGCGTCAAAGGCGCGGTTTATCTGCCGCTGGACGGGCAAGGGGATCCCGCCAACATCGCACTGGCGCTGGCCAAAGGTGCGCGCCAGCGTGGCGGCCTTGTCAAGGAGCGGATCAACGTCACTGACATAACCCGGCAAGGTCGCAAGGTCACCGGTGTTGACTGGATCGCAGATGATGGGTCCGCATCGGGTCATATCGAATGCGACATGGTGGTGAACTGCGCGGGCATGTGGGGCCACGCAGTGGGCAGAATGGCAGGTGTGAATGTGCCGCTGCATGCCTGCGAGCATTTCTACATCGTGACCGAAGCCATTGACGGGCTGACGCAACTGCCGGTGCTGCGCGTGCCGGACGAATGCGCCTATTACAAGGAAGATGCCGGCAAGATGTTGCTTGGAGCGTTTGAACCCAACGCGAAACCCTGGGCCAAGGACGGCATCCCCGACAGTTTTGAATTTGATCAATTGCCGGAAGACTTCGACCACTTTGAACCGATCCTGGAAGCGGCGTGCAGCCGCATGCCCATGCTGGCCGAAGCCGGAATTCACACGTTCTTCAATGGCCCGGAATCTTTTACTCCGGATGATGCCTACCACCTGGGTCTTGCACCCGAGATGGACAATGTCTGGGTCGCGGCCGGGTTCAACTCGATCGGTATTCAATCTGCAGGCGGCGCCGGTATGGCGTTGGCAGAATGGATGGATACGGGCGAAAAACCGTTTGATCTGGGGGATGTCGATATTGGCCGCATGCAACCGTTCCAGGGCAACAGGTCATATTTGTTCGAACGCTCCAAAGAAACGCTTGGGCTGTTGTACGCCGACCATTTCCCCTATCGTCAAAAGGCCACCGCGCGGGGCGTGCGGCGAACCCCGTTTCATCACCACCTTCTGCAACAGGGCGCCGTGATGGGCGAACTGGCCGGTTGGGAGCGCGCCAACTGGTTTGCCGACGCGGGCCAAGACCGCGTGTATGAATACAGCTGGAAGCGCCAGAACTGGTTTGAAAACTCGGCCGCCGAACATCGCGCCGTGCGTGAAAATGTCGGAATGTACGATATGTCCTCTTTCGGCAAAATCCGCGTGGAAGGACCGGATGCGCAGGCCTTTATGAACTATATTGGCGGCGGCGATTATGCCGTCGATACAGGCAAGATCGTATACACGCAATTTCTGAACCGCAGCGGTGGGATCGAGGCGGATGTGACCGTGACCCGGCTTGGCGAAACGGCATATCTGGTTGTCACACCTGCAGCGACACGTCTGGCGGACCAAACCTGGATGATGCGTCATGCGGGACGTTTCAACGTAGTGATAACGGATGTAACCGCGGGCGAGGGCGTTCTGGCCATCATGGGTCCGAATGCCCGTAAGCTGCTTGAAAAAGTATCACCTGGTGATTTTTCAAATGCCGTAAACCCGTTTGGAACCGCACAAGAGATCGAGATCGGCATGGGTCTGGCCCGCGCGCACCGCGTCACATATGTCGGTGAACTGGGGTGGGAGGTGTACGTCTCGGCGGACATGGCCGCCCATGTGTTTGAAACCCTGTATGATGCAGGTCAGGATATGGGTCTGAAACTGTGCGGCATGCACATGATGGACAGTTGCCGGATCGAAAAGGGTTTTCGCCATTTCGGGCACGACATTACATGCGAAGATCACGTGGTCGATGCTGGTCTGGGTTTTGCAGTCAAAGTGGATAAAGGCTGCGATTTCATTGGACGCGAGGCCGTGCTCGCCCGCAAGGAAAGCGGCCCGGGGACCCGTCTGGTACAATTCAAGCTGACCGATCCTGAGCCGTTGTTGTTTCACAACGAACCGATCCTTCGAAACGGCGAATATGTAGGATATCTCAGTTCGGGAAATTACGGCCATACGCTGGGCGGTGCCATCGGATTGGGCTATGTGCCCTGCGCGGGTGAAAAACCCGCTGATGTGCTGGCCTCGACCTATGAGATCGATGTATGTGGTGTGAAGGTGCCAGCTGAAGCTTCACTTAAACCGATGTACGATCCCGGGTCCGAACGCGTAAAGGTCTGATCCGACGCAAACTGGGGGCTCTGCCCCCGCCGCCCTGCGGGCGACCCCCCCCGGGATATTTATGGCCAGATGAAGATTGGATCCTATCTTCATCTGGCCAAAAAATATCCCGGAGCGCGAGGCAGAGCCTCGCAATCAATGGTTTGGTCAATTGCTGCCGGCAAGGTTGTGTCATCACGAAATTTGATGGCCTATACAACAGTTTCGACAGTTTCCACTCACATCCACTTGTCGTAGACAGACCCGGTATCAGGTGGAGAGGATCGTGAAAAGCACCCCGGACCCCATTCAGAATGTTGACACACCAAAGGGTCTGGCTTTGGCTGTAACGGCTTATTTGCTTTGGGGTTTTTTGCCCCTCTACATGAAAGCAATGTCGCATATCGGTCCGATTGAGATTGTGTCACACCGTATAATCTGGTCCGTTCCAGTGGCTGGGCTGCTTTTAATTGCGTTGGGACGAACAGCGGATATCAAAGCGGCGCTGAAAACCCCCAAAATGTTGGTCATGGCAGGTCTGACGGCGGCTTTGATTTCGATAAACTGGGCGATCTATGTCTGGGCAATCGCCAGTGGTCATGCGCTGGACGCGGCCCTGGGATATTACATCAACCCTTTGTTCAGTATTGCGCTGGGGGCGATCCTGTTGCGCGAACAACTGACCCGGACCCAGATTTTGGCGGTGGGTCTGGCAGCGTTGGGCGTTTCGGTTCTGGTGATCGAGGCCGGTCGCCTGCCGTGGGCCGCATTGGGTTTGATGGTGACCTGGGGGTTTTACGCCTTCTTCAAGCGATCGTTGCCGATAGGTCCCAATCAGGGCTTTCTGCTCGAGGTTCTGATCCTGTTGATTCCGGCTTTGGCCTATGTGACCTGGCTGGGGGCGCAAGGCACGGGTCATTTCGGTGCTGCCACCACGGACACATTGCTGTTGGCCGGCGCAGGGATCGTGACAGCTGTACCGTTACTGGTTTACGCCAACGGGGCCAAGCTGGTGCGGTTGTCCACCATGGGTATCCTGCAATACATCGCGCCGACAATGATTTTTGTCACTGCAGTGGCGGTGTTTGGTGAACAGATTGACCGGGGCCGTATGATCGCCTTTCCATTGATCTGGGCGGCCCTGATTGTCTATTCGGTCCCGATGATACGGCGTGTTCGGGCTCATGCCTGAAGCAACAACCGAGCTGCGTTTTCTGCCCAGATCGCATATGCCTTGGGGCTGGGATGATAGCCGTCTGGTGCGGCCAGTTCAGGGTCATCCGGCAGGTCGAGCGGCAGGTATTGAACTTGTGAATAGCCTGACGATGCGCGTTGCAAACCATCGTCCAATCGGGCGGCCTGACGCCCCAGAACCCAGGCGAGCGGTTGCGGCAGTGCAGGAAATCGCTGCATCTGCGGAACAGCTGTTACAACAACCGCGCGCGCTTTCAGGTTTTGCGTCAGGATATCAAGCAAGCGCATTTGACGCGCAGAAAACTGTTTACGGGTCACCCCGCGGGTCACGTCGTTCACGCCCAAAGCGGTGACGACCGCATCAAACGGCCGGTCCAGCTGGCTCAGTCGATCAATGGTATCCTGTGTTGTGTGTCCGGTTGTGGCCTCAAGCTGCCACTCGACCGTATGATGTTTTGCCAGGTGACCCACCAGACACCCAGACAGGGCCTGCGCCTGTGTCCCTGCCCCAACCCCGGCGGCAGAGCTGTCTCCGGCAATTAACAGGCGCAAACGCGGCCCGCGCCCCTGGCGCCCCTGTCGTGGACCGGTTGGTTCTGGCAAGATGCGAGCCTTGCGCCGTACCAAAAGGGCTTGTGCCGCCAGCAGAGGTATCAAAGGGATGCGCGCGATTTGATCTGCGCCGATCTGACCGGGCATATTCAGCTGAGTGCGTGCCTGAATTCCAGGAACCGGGCGTCGGTTTTGACCCGTTCCATCATGGCATCCCGCAGCAGCCCAATCGTCTTATGCGGGCGCATGACAACTTCAAAAGTTGCAATCAAGCCGTCCGCGTTCAGTGTGATCAGATCAACACCCACCGCATCCAGATCGCCGACCTTGCACTGAAACTCCAGCGCCCAATCGATGCCGTCCCCCATAACCCGCCGATAGGTGAAATCGGAAAAGACCTGACCGACATGTCCCAGAACCGCCGCGACCGGCGCGCGCCCGGTCCATGTGCTGTAATAGGTTGGCGGTTTGAACTGGACGTCTTCTGCCAGCAATTCCTGTATCAGGGCTTCGTCGCCTTTCGCCACAACCTGTTGCATGCGTTCTATTGTTGGATGCATGTCGCGTCTCCTCATTTGGTTCAGCGTCACCGATGGGGATGCGCCGCGCAAGGACGACGTTGCGAGAGGTCGCCCACTGCGTTAGGCACGCGGGTATGAGCGACGCTTACGAACCGCCCAAAACACAATTGGACATTCTGCACGAAGATGCTCAGTTGATCGTCGTCAGCAAACCTGCGGGTCTGCTGTCGGTGCCGGGACGGGGTGTGCATCTGGCTGATTGTCTTTTGACCCGGCTACAGGGTGCATTTCCGCAGGTTTTACTGGTGCACCGGCTGGATCGCGACACTTCGGGCGTCATGGTGTTTGCGCAGACACCGCACGCCCAGCGCCATCTGAGCCAGCAGTTCGAGCGGCGTCAGACGCGAAAAACCTATGTTGCGAAAGTGTGGGGAGATGTTGCAGACAAGACCGGAACGGTGGACTTGCCGCTGATCGTCGACTGGCCAAACCGGCCGCGTCAGATGGTATGTCATGAAACCGGAAAATCCGCGGTTACCGATTGGCGTGTTGTGAAAAAAGAAGGCGACAGCACGCGCATTCGGCTGTTTCCAAGAACGGGCCGTTCGCATCAGTTGCGCGTGCATATGCAGTCAATGGGTCACCCAATTCTGGGAGACCCGTTTTACGCCGAAGGCCCCGCACGTGATTATCCGCGTCTGATGCTGCATTCCGAGGAGTTGCGGCTGAAGCATCCGGATGGTGGGCAATCTATGAAATTCAGGGCCCCGGCAGATTTTTGATACGGGGCAGAACGCTAGCCTGTGCTGCCCCAGATCAGTTTCAGGTTTCCCAAAGAAAAACGCCGCAGCGGCTTTCTTTTTGGTTTGGTCGCGCTTTGACGCGCGCAAAAAATTTCCCGTTCGATCTCGAATGCGCGCAAATTGTGTTCTTGCGACCAGCGATCTAGTTTCAGGGCCATCATGACGTGGTGATCCAGACTGGGCATGGTTAATCTCCGTTTGAAGTACCAGAGCAGGTATTGCGCATCACTGCTGACACCCCCTTGTCAGTGGGGTGTGCTAGGGTGTCAGCAGTCAGCAGGGAGACATGGATGCGCCGCTCAACCAGATTGTTCGAAATCATTCAGATTCTGCGTGCAGCCGACGCGCCGGTGACGGCAGATGCGCTGGCTGACAAGCTTGAGGTGTCTGTCCGGACCGTCTATCGCGACATTGCTGAATTGCAGGCACAGCGCACCCCAATCGAAGGCGAAGCAGGTGTTGGATACCTCATGCGGCGCGGATACGATCTGCCTCCGCTGAACTTTGATCCCGAAGAGGTCGAGGCGCTTTGGGTTGGACTGTCGCTGCTGGCGCGCACAGGTGACAGCCATTTGCAACGGGCCGCCAACCGTATCTGCCAAAAGATCGATGCGCTGCATTGTCCTGCGGACTGGTTGCAGGTTGCGCCTTGGGGGGCGCCGCGGGATGATCCAGAGAAAGGATGCATCCCGGTTGTGAATTTTCGCGAGGCCATTCGCAGCGAACAGAAAATTCGCATAACCTACATTGATTCCCGAGAAGAACGCACAGTGCGTGTGATCCGTCCCGTGGCGCTGATATATCACATCGAATGTACCATGCTGGCCGGCTGGTGTGAGATGCGCAGCGGCTTTCGTCATTTTCGGACAGATCGGATCTGGGCCAGTGAATGCACAGGTCAGAGCTTTGGTGGTCAGGGTGAATCCCTGCGTGATTTGTGGCAGGAACACAATCACGTCGACTCTGTGGCCGAGCGGGTCTGACCCGCCACGTTTGGGCGGGTATTCGCCGAACTCACCGCATTGTTGCTTGAGCCGGACGGCCCATACCGTGATATACTGACGGCAACAACACAAACCCGGCAAACGGGTTTCGGAGCAGAAGGTGATATCATGACGATTTCCAAGTTTATTGTGGCAGCTGGCCTGTGCTCGGCCCTGACGCTGGCGGCCTGTACTGATCCGGGCACATTGACCGTGCAGAACGATCCCAATCAGAATGCCAAACAGGGCGCGCTTTTGGGCGGGCTGGTCGGAGCCGGTGTGGGGGCCATCGCCAATAACTCCAATCCGGGCCTGGGCGCGCTGGCAGGTGCAGCCATCGGGGCCGCGGGGGGCGGGCTGATCGGCAATCAGCTGGACAAACAGGCGGCCGAACTTCGCCAGCAACTGGCCAATGACGGCATCACAATTGTCAATGCCGGGGATCGACTGATCGTCACGGTGCCAAATGACATCACCTTTGACACAGACAGCTCGACCGTGCGGCCGGCTCTGCGCTCGGATCTGGTGAAAGTGGGTCAGAACCTGGTCAACTATCCCAACTCTAACGTCCAGATCATTGGTCACACCGACAGCGACGGTGACGCGACCTATAATCAGGGCCTTTCAGTGCGGCGCGCCGATGCGGTTGCCGATATCCTTCAGGCCAACGGCGTGAGCTTTAGCCGCATCACAACCATCGGTCAGGGCGAAAACAATCCCGTCGCATCGAACCTGACACCCGAGGGCAAAGCCCAGAACCGCCGGGTTGAAATCGTGATTGTTCCCAGCGGGAATGCCTGAGCCGGGATAAATCCAAATGACACGGGCCCGGCTGTACACCGGGTTCGCACGCTGAACGGGGTTGGGATCGGGCGCGTCTCGGTCTAACTATTGGGAAACACTGAAACGGAGTTTCATCGATGTCCCAACAGACCCTTCTTGGCTTGTCCGGCTCGCTGCGCCAGACGGCAACCAATCGTAAGCTCATGCGAGAGGCTGCGCGGCTATTTGATCCGGACGTTTTTATCGAGGCCGATCTGAATCTGCCGCTGTATGACGGCGATCTGGAAGAAGGCGAAGGCATCCCCGAGGCGGTTCAGATCCTGGCAGATCAGATTGATCAGGCTGACGCTGTGGTCATCTCGACCCCAGAATACAACAAGGGGCCTTCGGGTGTCCTGAAGAACGCGCTGGATTGGGTCAGCCGGACCAAGGGAAACCCGTGGGCAGACAAACCTGTTGCGGTTATGTCCGCTGCGGCAGGACGTGCAGGCGGTGAACGCGCCCAGATGATTTTGCGGGCATACATGGTGCCTTTTCAACCGCGCATCCTGCAAGGTCCCGAAGTGCATCTAGCCAGCAGTTCGAACGAGTTTGACGCACAGGGCCGGTTGGTCAGCGAACGCTACGAACAGGCGTTGCATACTCTGATGCACAAGCTCAGGGACCTGAGCGCGCCTTGCAAGAATGAACGCTGATGTTCAGTCGGACCTGATGGATCCCGCCCGAGCCTGTGCCTTTCAGGCGGCGTTGGGGCGGGATAAGGATATTGGCGTTGGTTCGGCGCTTCCCCCCTTTTTTCATCAGCTTTATTTCTGGTCACCGCATGCGCCAGACGCGTTGGGTCGGGACGGCCATCCGAAAGTGGGTGGTGGCCTGATCCCGGACATGGGGCTGCCGCGCCGCATGTGGGCTGGTGGCAAGGTGCAATTCAACGCGCCTTTGCACGCCGGTGTCCCGGCCCAGCGGAAATCCGTGTTGGAGAGCCAGGATACCAAGACCGGACGCACCGGACCGCTTGGGTTTGTGACCATCAGGCACGATATCTGGCAAGGCGATCAGTTGCGCCTGACAGAGTGGCAGGACCTTGTGTATCGACCCGATGCCTCGGGTGATGACATCAAACCGGATCCACCCGTTGCCCGAACCGATGCCACGCATCGACAACAGGTCTCGTTCGATTCGACCCTGTTGTTCCGATATTCAGCACTGACGTTCAACGGCCACAGAATTCACTATGATCTAGAATACGCTCGCAACATCGAAGGATACGCCGGGCTGGTTG
>JBCCIK010000055.1:0-20932 GCA_039028255.1 Pseudomonadota bacterium
AAATGATCCTGTCCCGTCCTGGGTGGTGTTGCACGTGCTGTTGACCAGTATCATCGAATAATCGAGCTGGTTCAGACCGTCATAAGGGTCGGCTGTTCCAAATGTCTCGTCCGTCGGGAACGTGTTGACGGGGCTGGATTCGTGCTCGGGTGGCGTAAACAGAAGGGATCCGGCCGTCAGCGTCGGATCGTTCGGGTCCACTCCCAGAACGCTCAGATCGATGGCATATTGGCCGGTCACCGGATCGAACAGGACCGCCCCTGGAGGATCGCTGCTCAGTGTCGCCCCGTCCGGCAGATCAATGCCCAGACCAAAGCTGCCTGTCACGCCATTGGGAAGGTTCACCAGATCGTCAATCCCGGAATAGAACTGGCGCATGTCATCGGGAATGATGATCTGAATCTGAAACGGAATTTCCGTATCTTCATCGCCGCTGCCCACCAATTGCAGCATCGGCAACGGCAGTTGCTGATCGTCTTCGCAATCGTCGCCGCCGCTGCCGGGGTCGGGCACTACAACAATGCTGATGTCTTCGGACACCGTCGCGCCGCCTGGCGTTGCGTTGATTTCCTGTATGATCTGCTCGGTGCTCAGACCGGTGAAGTCCGGCAGTTGCACGTCATCTTCGGTCACGATCGCGGTAAAGGTCAGATTGTAATAGGTGATATCCGTCACGCCTGTCGGCACAAATTGCAGGTTTGCCAACTGGCTTTGTGTCACAAGATAGCTTTCGCCGGTGGCATCCTGTGGGGATGCGTTGGCAAAGCTGGTCGCGGGATCAACTCCGGTGATCAGATAGTAAATGGTTTCGGACCCGTCGAAATCTGCGGCTGGCGCCCCTTCGGGCACCAATATCTCGGTCATGACGCCGGACAGCGGTGTAACACCGGTTGTGGTGAAATTCTCGTCCCGCTGATCGCTGGTCACGCCGCCCTGAATGACACTGTTCAGCAAGCGACTGTCCAACAGGAACGGTGCGCTGGAAAATCCGGCATATCCGTAAATCAGGTCTGAATTCGCGCGACCGTCCGTCTGCCCGCCGGGATTGAAATCTGTGAAGATTGGCCCGGAATACGCGGTTTCGTCCTGGGTGGTAATGATTGGAGTATCCGCAACACCTGTTACTGTCAGTGTCGCGGTTCCCGTGGCGACCTGAATCTCGGTCAGGTCAAGCGTTTCAACGTAGATCAAGGACACGTCAAAAACAAAGTCCTCGTTGCTGTCCTGTCCCGGCAAGACCCACAAATTGGAGGCTTGCGCGATCGACAGTTCCAGCGTGCCAATGGCGCCACCAAAAACTGGGAAAAGCTGGATCGACGCCGGATCGCCGGGCCGACCGTCGAAAAATTCGGGGATGCGTCCACCGGAATCCGGAATGATGTTGCTCAGTATGACCACATCAAGAATGGCTTCTGGCGACTCAGGTGAATTTGTCGGATTGTCGATCAAATTGCCGTCCAGAGGAAAGAAAACCGCCGCATCTTCGGGGGTAGTGTAGCTTTCGCTTGGATCGCCGCCATCGACGACCGGATCAATATACAACTGATCTGTAAGTGCGGTGACGTTTGTACCGCCCCCGTCCGCCTCGGTGGTAACAACTTCGACGCTGGCGCTGACCGGCCCGGCAAAATGCAAGGGAATGCCGCGCACCTCGGCCTGCTCCCAGCCGCCGTTTTCCAGGCTCCAGGTGTTGAACCCGCTGGGCGTATTTACTTCGGTTAGCAAAGCCGGAACCTTGGGGCCGCCGGGATTGTCCGGATCAGGTACAAAGATGGTGACGTTGACCGGGACATTGCGCAATACAACGGCCGAGACAACCTCGCTGCCGTCCTGATCCTGAATGACCGGCTCGAACGGGATTTGCCAGACGCCACCGGCCGCGTCGATGTCTGCCTCGTTGCCTTCTGGCAAGGTCAGGATGACGGCTAGGTTGTTGACCGGATCAACATCGACGTCAAAGGTCACGTCCGCAGTCTGGTCGTCTGTGGTTGCGGTGTTGTCATCCGATGTTGTCAGCGTCAGCGTCAGATCATCGCCAAAGAAATCGCCAACCGCTGCGAAAGGGTCGCCATTTTCGCGGTCAACGTCATAGTCTTCGTACAGCGAGGGCAACAGTTGAATTGACCCTGAAAAACCGGTCACGTCGTCAGCAAACACAAGCGTCAGTTCACCATTGGCGGCGTCATAGGTGGCCGTATCGATCTTGGCCAGTTCCACAGCGTCCAAAGGCGCCGTTCCGTCCGCGGAAAAAAACGCAGCGGGGCTGACGGTGGTTCCCGTCAGCGCATCGGCAATCCAGTCGCTTGGCACATTGGCAACAACCAGTGTGTCCAGTTCCTCTGACCCGTCGGTATCAGGTGTGCCTGCGTCAAGCCCGACAAACAGCCCGACCTGTCCGGGACCCGAGCCGTCATCGGTGCTTTCCAGCAGCGTCAGTATTTCGGCTGCGCTGATCGACGTATCTTTGATACTGGCTGAAACACGTGTGGGGCTTGCGGTGGCAACCTCGGCGGCGGTCAAAACAAAGACCGACGCTGACAACTCTGCCTCGGCCCGTGGATTGACGGTTTGGGTAATCTGAAACGCACCCGTGTTGAAGTTGTCCGCGGGATCGTCTTCGACATCGCCGGTTGTGGTTTCATTCCAGTTCAGTGTGCCGTCCAGCGTCAGTATGCCACTGAAGTGTCTGGGCACAACGGTTTCCAGAGACTCCAGCGCCGCGGTGAACTGCGCCTGCGATGCGCCGCCTGCCGGGGTCAGCGTATAAGACACGCTGTCGGCTGTGGATGCGGTCTGTGCAAGCGTTGCAAAGCCGGCAAGCCCCGGATCACTGACGCGCAGTTCCAATTGTGCCATGTCGGCAGGATCAAACACGTCGCTGGCGGTTGCCACCGTGATGGTCAAATCCAGAGCTGAAATGGTTTCCGACCCGTCCGTGTCCTCTAACGCTGTGCCGGAAATGTCGACCTCGATCCGACGACGGCCATTTATGTTCTCGCGAACGGTTGTGTCAGTGGCGGTGACCGCAAGATCGTCCACCACCGCGTCGACATCGACATCCACGCTGTCCGTGGCGGTTTCGGTATCGGTGGGCAACGTCGCCGCGCGGTCCACGGATGTGACGGTGGCGTTCAGGTCGCTTCCGACAAGCGTTGCAATATCGCGGTCGTCATCGGCCAAAGGCGTCATGCGCAGCGCGCCGTCAAATTCAACAACGTCCGGACCAAACGTCAACGTCAGTGTGGTGCCGGACAAGCTGGCGGTGGCGATATCTGCCGCGCCCTGTTCGAACAAGGCCGGATCAACAGTGCCACCCGGTGCCGCAACCCAACCGGCCGGAACATTTTCGATGACGATCTGCGTCAGTTCCTCGGATCCGTCCCGATCCGGGGTCTGTGCATCAATGAGCAGCAGGAACGAAGTATCTTCGTCCACAATGAAATTGTCCGGACCCAGTTCATCGACATTGGGCGGGTCGTCGTCAACGGACAACAGGATCGTCGGTTCGGCCACGGGGGTGACATTCAGATTGAAGGTTTCCGTCGCGACGGTGGGATCACCTTCATCGGTATCCACCGTGATCGTGATCGGGATCACTCCGGAATAATGCGTCGGCAGACGCGTCACCGCCAGGGATTGCAACGTCGCCAGATCGCCGGACCATTGCGTATTGCCAGCGTTCAGTACCGTACCGTCGCTCAGCACCGTATCGCCTGCCGGCAGGTCGGAGAATTCCAGCGTGATCGCAGTGATGCTCTCCGACCCGTCGATATCGGTGATGATTGCATCCAGATCCAGCGGGATCGGCGTGCCCAGATCTTCGATTACCGTGATATCGCGCGATGTGATTTCAACATCCTGTTCCGAATTTACGGTGATTGAGAACGCGCCGGTTTCCACCCCGTCATCCGGTCCTGCATCGGTCTCTCCGGCAAGGATCGCCTCATTTGTGGTAAACGTGGTGTTGCCGATCAGGGCCGTTGTGGTCGAGAAATCATCCGGCAGCCGCACGACCAGGTTTTGATACTGCGCAAAGGTCAGTCCGGTGAGCGTAAACGTGCCGCCTGTTGTCGCGATGGTCTGAAACGTGGCGCCGCTATCTATCGAATACCGCGTCGTTGCTGGAAGGTCATCGATTGATACGTCCACACTGGCCACGAATTCGGACCCGTCAATATCCGTCGGACGCGCGCTGATCGCGTCAACCGGACGGATATCCAAAGGTGCGGACGTGGTTGTGTCCTCATCGGTATCGCCCGGCGCATCGTTTTCATCCAGTTCCAGCAGCCCTGGACCTGACAGTTCAAGATCGCCTTCGGCATCGATTTCGATCACACGGGTTGCCGTGGCGGTCCCGTCAACAGATGTATCTATTGACGCGACGCGATCCTCGTCTGTTTGTACGTTCAGCGTCAGCGCAATCGGCAATGCGGTTCCCGATGTCAGGTCCGTGCGGCTCTGAGTTGAGAAATCAGTCGCCAGCGTCAGTTCGAGCGCGTCATAGGCGGCCTGAATATCGGCCACCTGGGCAGCGGTCATCGTAAGTGTCAGGGTCGCGGACCCATTGCCGGACGCGGTCACTGTTGCTGTGGCCCCTGTTGGAACAACAAGCCCAAGGCTCGCCAGCGTCGATCCGCCGGGCAATCCGGCCAGGATCAGTTCAAGCGACTCGTAATCTTCCGAACCATCAATGTCGGTGACAGCGGGCACCAGCAGGTCAGACGGCCGCAACAGAGTGGGCGCATCGCTTTCATCGGCCACCGTATCCGGCGGTGTTTCGTCGATAACCGCGTCACCTTCGGCAAACACAATTACAGGAAACTCCAGCCGGGCCGTGCCCAGAAATGTCGTTTCAATTGCGACTGTTGCCTGCAATGGCCCTTCGGGTGCATCAATGCGGCTTTCGGTCGAAAAATCGGTGGGGAATGTCAGAACCAGCGCATTGAAATCGGCCTCGCTGCCGACAAAGGTCAGGGTTGCGGCGCCTCCGGTGATGGCAATCTGGCCAAAGGTGGTGGTTGTGCCCAGCGGCAGACCGCTGATCTGAAAGGTGACCTGGCTGACGGCTTCTCCGATATCGGCCTGTTCCAGGTTGAAGGCAAGAAAGGATGACGGTTGCAGGTTGACCGGCGCATCGGTTTCGAACGCGATTGGCAGTCCGGTCAGTTCAATCGTGTTGTCGCCCGGCTCGGGCACACCGTCAGTGTCGAAAATGTCCGCTGCGCCAAAGTCCTCTTCTCGGCGCAATGGGGGTGTGTAGTCGGTCGGCGGCAAAAGCGGGTTGTATTGCAAACCGATCAGCGGATCGCCCACCTGCACCGGCTCTTGTTGCCCCGTTCCCGGCCTTGCATCACCCAGGTCGCGCATCTGATCCAGGCTCAGGCGGGGCATGTCGCCCAGGGTCTGCCAGTCTCCCAACGCAGTGATTGCATCGGTCAAAGCGGACGCGGCGACGGGTATGCCCTGAACCTGAATGACAAAGGTGTTCTGCGCGCCTGACAACAACGCAATGATCTGACCGTCCGACGAGATCAGATACAGATCGCCATCAATGACGGTGTATCGGTCAGGGGCAAACTCGTCCGGCAGATTGACGGCTGTGAGACCGTCGGTATCGACCACCAGCACAAACAGATCGGGTGTGTCCGACACCGCCTGCGCCAGTTGATCCGGCGTGACAGTATCCGCAAATCGGTAATCCTGATCAATCGTATCTTCAGCCAATTTACCGCCCTCGGACATTAACGATCTGTTAACCAAGATTACCTTAGCACCGGTCGGGTTTTTGCCCAAGCCTTTGCAATTGATGAAAAATTCATGAAAGTCTTGTGTCCGCATCGGCAGTTTGTCGCTGCCGCAAAGGCGCAGTACAGGCTTTGATGTCCGCCCGCATGTTCTTAAAAAATATATATATTGCAATATGTTATGTTAGGCTTTGAGGGCAGATCCACAGGGTGACACTCATCATGTCTGAGATATACAGGATGACCAAACCCGTCGATTTCTGTGCCAATGCCCCCGATTTCTTTGTGAGACGTTCTGATAAATGGCGCATATAGAAATGAGCCGAACGGTGTGGCCATTGTGTTGAACCTTGATGCCGGATTCGGGCGTTTGTCCGGCCTTGGGATCGGGGTGGATGCGTCCAAAGCGGTCATCGACAGGAAGGAAAACCATGAGAACACACGCGCAGGCAGTTGTGATCGGGGGCGGCCTGGCCGGATGCTCGATCCTGTATCATCTGGCCAAGCTGGGCTGGACAGAATGTGTCCTGCTGGAACGCGACGAGTTGACCAGCGGGTCGACCTGGCATGCGGCCGCAAACATTCACGGGCTGCACGACAACAACAACATCACCCGCATTCAGCACTATACAATGAACCTGTACAAAGAACTGGAGCAGGAGACAGGCCAAAGCTGTGGTGTGTTCCAGCCTGGCTCCTTGTATCTGGCGCAAACAGAGGACCGCGAGCACCAATTGCGCCTGCAAGAGGCCAAGGCGCGGTTTTACGGGCTGAATTTCTTTGAAGTCAGCCGGGAGCAGGCGTGCGAGCTGCACCCGCTGGCACAATTCGACGATGTCCGCTGCATCATGTACGAACCCGACGGCGGCAATGTGGACCCGTCCGGCGTACCCCATGCATACGCTGCCGGCGCACGGGCGATGGGCGCCACCATTGAACGGTTCTGCCCGGTGACTGCGACCGATCAGAAACCGGATGGCAGTTGGATTGTCCGAACACCAAAAGGCGATATTCACGCCCAATGGGTGATCAATGCAGCAGGTCTTTGGGGGCGCGAAGTTGCGGCGCTTGCGGGCCTGACCGTGCCGCTGCAACCGACCGAGCATCAGTATTTTGTCACCGATGCCATAGACGAAGTTGCCGCTCTTGGCCGCCGCCTGCCGTCAATCGCGGACCGGGACGGAGAGTACTACTTCCGTCAGGAAGGCAACGGGCTGCTTATTGGCGCATACGAAAAAGACATGAAGTTCTGGGCGGAAAATGGCACGCCGCTTGATTTTGCGCATGATCTGTTCCCTGACGATCTGGATCGGATCATGGAAAACGTGATCCGCGCGACCGAGCGTGTGCCTGCGGCAGCCACTGCCGGGGTCAAGCGAGTGATCAATGGCCCGATGATCTGGTCGCCGGACAGCTCCGCATTGTGGGGGCCGGTGCCGGAACTGAAGAACTACTTTATGTGTGGCGGCCTGATCCCCGGTTTCTCGCAATCGGGCGGGCTGGGCTTGCTGGCAGCGCAATGGATGATTGAAGGCGAACCGCAATATGACATGTTCGCGTGGGATCTGGCGCGATTTGGCGATTGGGCCGACAAGGCATTTACCCGGGCTCGTGTCGCGGATCAGTATACGCATCGTTTCGCTATTCATTTTCCCAACGAAGAACGCAGCGCTGGTCGTCCTGCGCGGGTTCGTCCGGCTTATGAGATGCAGCAACAGATGGGGGGTGTCTTTGGTCTGAACTGCGGTTGGGAACACCCGCTGTGGTTCGCCGATCAGCCCGGTACAGTCGAAACCAACGGCTTTACACGCCAGAACTGGTGGGAGCCGGTGGGCCGCGAGGTTCGGATGCTGCGGGAAAATGTCGGTGTCATCGATATCTCGAATTTTGCCAATTACGTGATCAAGGGGCCCGGCGCTTATGAGTGGCTGGATCGTGTGGTTGCAAATCGCGTGCCGACACAGATCGGACGGTCGTGCCTGACGCCACTGATTTCGGTCCGTGGCGGCGTGGCGGGTGATTTCACAATCACCAAAGTTGCCGAGAATGACTATATGATGATCGGATCGGGCATGGCGGAACGGTATCATCAGCGGTTCTTCAACATGATTGAGATGCCCGACAACACCTCATTTGAGGTGGCAACGGACCGTATTGCCGGTTTCAACATCGCCGGCCCCAAGGCGCGCGACCTTTTGGGGCGCCTGACCAATGCCGACCTGTCAAACGACGCGTTTCGCTTCATGCGATCGGCCACGATTGAGGTTGCGGGCGTCACCTGCCTGGCCATTCGGGTCAGCTTTACCGGTGATCTGGGATGGGAATTGCATTGTGCTGAACAAGATCAGGTGCGGTTGTACCAGGCACTGCTGGACGCGGCGAAATCACTGGGCGGCGGGCCGGTCGGCGGTCGGGCGTTGGGATCACTGCGCATTGAAAAAGGATATGGCTCGTGGGGTCGGGAATACTCTCAGGAATACTGGCCGCAAGAAGTCGGGCTGGCGGGCCTGATCAAACTGGACAAGGATTTCCTGCACAAAGACGCCTACCTTGCGATCAAAGACACCCCCCCGCGCGAGGTTTTGTCGATTTTCGAAGTTGACGTGGCGCATAATGCTGACGCAGCCGGGGGTGAGCCTGTCTTTACTCCGGACGGCCGTTCTGTCGGGCGGGTCACATCCGGCGCGTACGGGTATTCGGTCGGCAAATCGCTGGCAATCGGCTACGTGAATCCGGACGTTGCAGGCGCCGGGGATGAAGTGGAGATTTTCATTCTGGGTAAACCGCATAAGGCAAGGATTTTGTCAGAACCGCCGTTCGATCCTGCCGGTCAGCGACTGCGCGATGTGCAGCCTCGGCTGATGGAAGATGCTATGTGATCCGCAGCCAAAGGTCGTTTTCCATCAGGTATCCATCGCATCAGCGGCCTCGACCAGCCAGTCCTGAAACAGCTTGACCGCAGGTGCCATCGGTTTGTCCTTGAGCTGCATGAAATAGGCCCAGGGGCTTTCCAGATCCAAATGAAACGGTTCAACCAACAAGCCCCTGGACACATAGGACGCGGCCAGAGATCGGGGCAGGGCAACACATCCCAGCGCGCGTGTTGCCATCTCCATCGCCAGATTTGAAACGTTGGTGCTGGGTCCGTCCTTTTGGTTCAGATCGGTCGCCAGCCCGAAATACGTTGCCACACGTTCCCAATAGGCCGGACGACCAAGGATATGGATCAATGGCGCGTCCTGCAATTGGACAGGCGCGGTCAGGGGTGCGTCGTTGACGGTGAATCCGGGCGCGCACAGCACGGTCAGCTTTTCGACCCACAGACGCCGCGTGTCCTGAGAGACATCGTCGACGTGGTTGATCGTTATGGTAATGTCCGAGACATTGGGCTCAACATCGGTCCAGACGGTGCCGTGGACGGTCAGTTCAATGTCGGGGTGCACAGCGTTGAATCCTTTGATGACGTCCGGCAGCCAGTTCTCGGCCAGGCTGACCGGGCAGGACACAACCACCCTGCGGGCATGGGCCCGCGCAATGACGGACTGTGTCGCCACATCAATCTCGTACAACGCGTGACGCACCGATGGGAGATACGCTTCGCCCACATCGGTCAGTGACAAGGACCGCGCGTGGCGTACAAACAGCGGTCGCTTTAGAAATTCCTCGAGCGAGCGGACATGGTTGCTGACTGCGGATTGGGTGCAGTTCAACTCGTCCGCTGCGCTGGTAAAGCTCAGATGCCGGGCCGCTGCCTCGAAAGAGCGTAGAAACGTCAGGTGGGGCAAGTTCATCATAACAAAGGTTTCTCAAACGGCACGCCGGATCAACGTGACCATGACGGATACTGGGTTCAAGCCTGTTTGCGACCTGTGGCCAACAAGTTTCACGCAAAATCTCTGGATGGAAAGCTGCAAATATTCCTGGGCCATTGCCCTATCATTGTTTTCGTGCCGCACGGGCCAAACGCGCCTAGAGTTTCGGCGAGGAGCTATGCGAGCACCGATGCCTTCACTGGATACTGTAAAGGACACTTATCAAAGCGTTGCAGACTTTGCGCTGCAATGGCAGGCGTCGGATTTTCCAGAGCCTGCGCGCGCCGCTGCGGCTTTGATGATGCTGGATACGCTGGGTATCACAATTGCCTCTGCCCCGATGCAGGCAGGGCGGATTGCGCGCGACAGCGCCGCCGCGCTGTTTGCTGCGGGCGCCGCCGGGTTCGATGCCCGTATGCTGTTTGATGGCCGCAAGGTCAGCGTCGCAGGTGCGGCCTATGCAGCGGCAACGCAGACCGACAATCTGGACGGCCATGACGGCTACAACCCCACCAAAGGTCATATCGGTGTAGCGGTTGTTCCGGCCTTGGCGGCTGTGGCCGAAACCGTGGCGGATTTTTCCGGTCCCGAGGCGCTGGCGACCGTGGTTGTGGGGTATGAAATTGCCGGGCGTGCCGGCATTGCCCTGCATGATACCGTTGACGATTATCACACATCGGGCGCGTGGAATGCGTTGGGCGTTGTGGCTGTGGCCGCGCGATTGCGCGGTCTCGACGGGGATCGGATGCGGCAGGCCATGGGTATTGCCGAATATCATGGCCCGCGCAGTCAGATGATGCGCGAGATCGCTAACCCGACCATGCTGCACGACGGGTCGGGCTGGGGCGCGCTGGTCGGGGTATCCTCGGCCGTGATGGCCGAAAAGGGGTTCACCGGCGCGCCGGCCATCACGATCGAGGCGGACGACGCGGCGCCTTATTGGCAGGATCTGGGGCGGTTCTGGCAGATGCAGCATCAATATGTGAAACCATACCCGATTTGCCGCTGGGCGCATGCCGCGATCGACGCAGTACGGGCACTGATCCGCGAAAACGACCTGACCTATCAAAGCATCGATTCGATCCGGGTAAATACGTTCCGCGAAAGCGCCTGTCTGTTCCAGGGCATGCCCGATGATACCTCGAAGGCGCAGTATTCGTTGTCGTTTGCGGTGGCCACGATGGCTGTGCATGGACGGATCGGTGTGGAACATATCAGCGGATCCGGCCTGTCCGATCCGCAGGTGGCGTCCGTCGTTGATCGTATTTCCGTTTATGAGGCACCGCGCCATTCCCGGCGTTTTCCTGATTGCCGAAGCGCCGATGTCACGATCACACTGACAGATGGTCGGGTCCTGCATTCTGGCGATGTACATGCGCGCGGCGGACCCGAAGCGCCGATGGACGAAGGCGAAATCATCGACAAATTCATGGAGTTTGCAAAGCCCGTTCTGGGCCCCACCCGCGCTGACGCGGTTTGTCACGCGGTTCTGGGATTGCAGCGGCCTGGCTCCAGCTTCTCGGATCTGGGACAGCTGATTTACCACGCGGCGGACACCGTGTAGGAGCTGAACTGACCGCGCAGGCCGGACCCGGCCGCCACGTCACAGACGCGCAACACGCAACAAAGGATGCCGCATGACAACGCCCATTGTGATCCTGCATACGGATAACGCTGAGGCTGCACATAAGGTGCTGGCCGGTGAACATCCCGATCTGGAAATCCATACATGTGACAGCTACGACGCACTGCCTGGCATGATATCTGAAACCGGTGCCGAGGTTGTTTTCTCGGTGCGCTTTGACGGAACGCGCAGCTATCCGCGCGCGGCGCTGGTCGAATCTGATCAGGTCAAATGGGTTTCGGTCGGCGGATCAGGGACTGATCATCTGGCGTCGTGGGATGCGGATCGGGTCACTGTCACCAATGCTGCCGGGGTCGCGGCGGATATGATGGCGCAATACGCGCTCTGGGCCATTCTGAACTTCTCGTTAAACATGCCGGTGTTTCGCGCGGCGCAGGCCCGGCAGGACTGGATCAGTGGCGAAGTTGAACCGATAGATGGCAAGACGGTCCTGATTCTGGGTCTTGGCAAAACCGGCGCGGCCGTTGCGGCGCGCGCCAAGGCATTGGACATGCGGACAATCGGTGTTCGGGCGCGGCCACAGCCCACGCCATGCGTGGACGAGGTTTTTGGTCTGGACGATCTGGCGCAATTGTGGCCGCGCGCCGATTTTATCGTCGTTTGTGTGCCCCTGCTGGACACAACACGCGGTCTGGTTGGCCCGGATGCGATTGCGGCGATGAAATCAGATGCGGTTATCGTCGACGTGTCGCGCGGTGGCGTCATAGACGAGGCCGCACTGCTGTCCGCGTTGCAGACGCATAGGATAAAGGGGGCTGCCCTGGACGTATTCGCAACCGAACCGCTGCCAAAAGGTCACAAGTACTGGAGTCTGGAAAATGCTGTTCTGACACCGCATTGCTCGGCGGTTTACGACGGGTGGGACCTGAAATCGGTGCAGATGTTTGCAGAGAATCTGACCCGATATCGTCGGGGTGAGGCCCTCTTGAATGTGGTCGACCCGAACCGCGGATACTGAGGCGGCGCCGCGGATCACAGCCGGTCGAACAAAAGACCGGGCAAGGCCGGATGACGCGGCAGGTTCAGCGCCTGCATCAGACAGAACATCATGGCCTGATTGGACGTCACAACCGGCTTGTTCAATGTGGCCTCGATCCGGCTGATCGCCTCGACCGCGCGCATGTCGGTGCAGCTTAGAACAATTGCCTGCGCGTCGGGATGGTCGGCCTGACACGCCAGATCGTATACGTTGGTCGGGCTCAATTCTCCCTGACCGTAATTTCCCAATTCGCACCCGATATCCGCGCAACGAACGGTCCGGATGTCGTTCTGCGCCAGAAAGTCGACCGCCAGCGCGTTGATTTCCCCGACATATGGCGAAGAGAACCCGACCCTTGTGACCCCCAGCGCCCTTAACCCGGAAATCAGGGACCCCGCCGCAGTCAGCGAGACCGCCCCGGACCCGATCTTGATCTGTTGGGCCAGGACCGCATCGAAACGCGGACCATGCGTCAATGTGGCCGAGGTGCACCCGTATAGCACCACGTCCGGTCGCACACCTGAAATCATGCGCAGGTCGTGGCTGATGTCCGATGCGCCCAGACCCGCCATCTGTGTCGAGTCCGGAATTTCATCCACACCATAGCCGCCCATACGCTGGAAATGGATGGTTGTGTCCGGCGGGCGCAACATCTCCATATCCGGTTCCAGATTGGTGTTGGTGAACGGGACCAATACTCCGATTTTTGCCGCCCTGCGGGTCTCGGTCATGTCAGCACTCCTTTCAGCACGTGGTGGACCTTTTCCATTGTCTCGGACGGGCAGACCGTGGCGCGCAGGCACTCGGTCAGGCCATAGCCCGACATGCCCCGCAACAGCAGATTGTCGGCCCGCAGGGCAAGATCAGCGCGCTGTGCCTGCGTGGCCGAGGCGAAGCGGATCAGCACGAAATTGGTGTGACTGTCGGGCACGACCAGAGTCAGGTCGCGGCAGGCCTGTGCAAACTGATCGCGCAGAGCAGCGGTACGCACCACAACACTTTGCATGTGCGCCTGGTCGCGCATCGCAGCGGTGGCAGCGATCTGGGATGGTGTGGAAACATTGTTGGGATTCAGTAGTTTGCGTAGCTCGACCGCGATTTCAGATGGGAAATATCCCCATCCGACACGCGCCGCCGCCAGTCCGTAAGCCTTGGAAAAAGTACGCATAATCACAGTGTCGCCCCGATCTGCCAGAGCAAAGACAGAGGCTGGATCTTGGATATGATCGGCAAACTCGGCATAGGCCTGATCCAGAACCAGCAGCACGTTTTCCGGCAGACCGGATCGCAACCGCAGGAGCTCAGAGTTTGCGATCAGCGTACCGGTCGGATTGCCGGGATTGCAGACAAACACGATACGCGTGTCGGACGTGACCGCAGCCAGAACCGCATCGACCGAAACGGTCAGGTCGATCTCGGGCGCAGCGACGTAACGGGCACGCGCCTGCGCGGTGGCCGAGGCAACAAAGGCATAGCCGTACTGAGTTCCCAATACCTGATCACCGGGTCCTGCATAGGCGCGGATCAGGCAGGCGATCAATTCCATCGACCCCGCCCCACACAGGATGCGGGCCGGATCAAGCCCGTGAACCTCGGCAATCGCCGCGCGGGTTTCGCGCCAGTCCGGATCGGGATAAAGCGTCATATCAGCCAGCGCCGATTGCGCTGCGGCTACGGCCGCCGGGCTAGCGGCAAAGGCGCTTTCATTCTGGGCCAGCGAAATTGTGTGCCCGTCACCCGGATCGGCCAGCGCGTAAGCGGCCATTGCGGCGACATGCGGGTGTGGACGGATCATGTATCACCTCGATAAATCTTTGCACCTTGCGGCGTCACCAGACCCCGTTTCAGATCCAGGGTCAGCGCGTCGGGGTCGCGTTTGGCCGGATTTCCGAAACCGCCGCCGCCCGGAGTTTCAAAGATAAGATGGTCGCCCGCTTCGACCCGCAATTCGCCCTTGCCGGGAATGTCGCTGTCCGCGTCGCGGAAACGGATGCGTCCGGGGGCGCCGGGTTTGCCGCCGAGCCGACCCAAAGCGGGAAATTTCAGTCTTTCCACCGACAGAAAAATGATGAAAGGCGCGCCGTTGGACGATGTCATCTCGATCCGTTGTCCCAGACCGCCGCGGAATTGCCCCGCCCCACCAGAATCCGGCCGCAATTCGCGCCGCCAGATTGTGACGGGGGCGACGCTTTCCGTGATCTCGACCTGACTGCCGAATACACCTGAAGGATATGCCGTGGCCGACAGCCCGTCAGCATGGGGCCGCGCGCCCGTCCCGCCATTATGCACCGGCTCGACCGCAAACTCGCGCCCGCCGTTGCGGGCCACTTCGGGGGCATGACGCATTGGCAGGTCAAACATGCAGGATGCACCCTCGGCCGGGACCTGTTCGGGCAAAGCCTGATGCAGACAGCCCAGAACAAGGTCAGGCGTCACCTGACCCAGCGTATGCCGCATTGCAACCGGAGCCGGGCGTTGCGCATTCAGGATACAGCCTTTGGGGCCGTCAACGGTAAACGGCGCAAGGGATCCGGCATTGTTGGGAATATCCGGCCCCACGATGCAGCGCAACGCAAACACAGTATAGGCGGTTGCGTAGTTCAGCGGTACGTTGATGCCCTTTTTCGAGCAGTCCGACGTACCCGAGAAATCCACATGCAGACCCGATCTGCTGACGGTCAGCTTGGCATGCAGCTCCAGTTCGGTCTCGTACCCGTCCATCCGCATTGCGTTTTTGTACACGCCTTCAGGTACTTGGGCGATGGCATCAAGTGTGCCTCTGCGCGACGTTTCGATGATATACGTGCCAAGCCGGTCAAGATCGTCGAGCCCGAACTCATCCATCATGGCAAGCAGACGGTTTACCCCGGCCTCGCAGCAGGCAATCAGCGCGTATATGTCGCCTTCATTTGCAATCGGCTCGCGGCTGTTGGCGCGGATGATGTCCAGCAAAAGGGCGTTGGGCACGCCTTGCTCGACCAGTTTGCAGGGCGGCAGCAGCAGACCTTCGTCGTATATGTCCGATCCTTCCGGTCCCATGCCCAGACCGCCCAGATCAACAAGGTGCGAGGTGCACGAGGTGAATCCCACGACCACGCCATTTTTGAACGCCGGCATCATCAGCAAAAAGTCGTTCAGATGACCCGAGGCCAGCCACGGGTCGTTGGTCATGTAGATGTCACCGGGATTCATGGTCTGCACCGGAAAAGCCGCGCGCAGGTGTCGGACCGCTTCGGCCATTGTGTTGATGTGCCCCGGTGTGCCGGTCACAGCCTGGGCCAGCATGCGTCCATCCGCGTCAAAAATCCCAGCTGATATATCGCCGCATTCGCGCACAATCGGGCTAAAGGCAGCGCGGATCAGAATCTGCCCCTGTTCTTCGACCACGGCCAGCAATCGGTTCCACATGACCTGCATCAGGGCAGGGCTCGGGTTTGTTGTCATGCCGTGCCTCCTGTCTGGTCTTGTATCAGAACCAGATTTCCAATTGCATCTACGTGTGCAGTGAAGTCGGCCGACACCAATGTGGTGGTCTGCGCCTCGGTTATCAGCGCGGGTCCATGCACCTGATCGCCGGGTTTCAAATCAGCGCGCGCCACAAAGGCCGCCGGTTTCAGATCTCCGTCCACATCGCATATCAGAGGTCTGGTTTGTGTGACCGCAACAGTGCTGCGGGCCGTTGTCGCCGAGGCCGGCGCGGATTGGCTTGTGCGCGTGGCAACCTGCACCGCCCAGTTCAACACTTCGATCTGCATGCCCGGCACCGGGCGCGAAAATTGCTTGCGATACTCGGTTTCGAACGCATCGGTCAGAGGTGTCAGATCGGACGTGGTCAGGGGCCGGTCGGGCAGGGCAACCTCGATTTCGTGACCCTGACCGGTGTAACGCATGAACGCGGTACGTCGTGTCCGGGTTGGCGCGGTGCCTGCGCCTTTGGTGACGACGTCCTGCGCCTCGGCAATCATATCGTCGAGCAGGGCGTTGATCTCGGCCAGTGTGATGTGCCCGAGAAGGGTATAGCGCGAGCGGACGATTTCGAAAGATATGGGTGCAAACAGGAACCCCACTGCCGATCCGACGCCAGGATTGGGTGGGATCAGGATACGGCTGACCCCGGCCGAGCGCGCCACACGTGTCGCGTGCAGCGGACCGTTGCCGCCAAACGCAATCATGGTGCGCGCGGCAAGGTCCTTGCCGGATTCAACGGCATGCATGCGCGCGGCGCTGGCCATGCTTTCGTCTACGATGCGGCTGACACCATCCGCCGAAGCCGTTCCATCAAGACCCAGCCTGGACCCGATCCGGTCGGTCAGCGCCTGTTTCGCAGCGTTGGGGTTCAATTGAATATGACCCTCGGCAAAGGTGTCCGGCACGATGTAACCCAATGCGATGTCGCTGTCTGTCACGGTGGGATCGTTGCCGCCACGCATAAAAGCCACCGGGCCCGGTTCGGAACCGGCAGACTTCGGTCCGACGGTCAGCCGCCCCAAACGGTCCACCTCGGCGATTGATCCGCCGCCGGCGCCGATCTCGATCATCTCGATCACCGGGATACGCACGGGCATGCCCGATCCTTTGATGAACCGCGCCGCACGTGCGATTTCAAACTGACGAGACGTTTGCGGGCGGGCGTCGTCGATCAGGCAAAGCTTGGCCGTGGTTCCGCCCATGTCGAATGACAGCACATTCTGCAAACCCGATCGCGCGGCGATGCGTGCTGCCAGAATGGCACCGCCCGCCGGGCCGGATTCTACCAATCTGATCGGAAAGCAAGAGGCGGTGTCCAGCGTGCACATACCGCCACCGGCTGTCATCATGAGGATCGGGCACTGAAGGCCAGCGGCCTGGAACCGGTGTGCAAAGAATGTCAGATAGGTTTGCATCAACGGCTGGATATAGGCGTTGGCAACCGTGGTGCACAAGCGATCAAATTCGCGCGCCTCGGGGCTGACCTCGGACGAAATTGACACCATCAGCCCGGGTCGCCTTGCGGTCAGGACGTCGCGCAATCTGCGCTCATGCGCAGGGTTTGCGTAGGCATGCAGCAGACAGATGGCCACCGCCTCGGCCCCACTGGCGTCAATATCGTTCAACAACCTGTCGATAGCGGATGTGTCCAATTCGACCAGCACCTTGCCATCGACTGACATCCGTTCCTGCACCGTCAGCGCACGTTCTCGCGGCACCAGAAGATCGGGTTTTTCCAGGTGAATATCGTATTGCGCATAGCGTCGCTCGTAAGCGATCTCCAGAATATCGCGAAACCCCTCTGTCGTCACGGTTGCCACCACGGATCCGCGCCGTTCAATCAGCGCATTGGTCGCCAGGGTTGTTCCATGAATAAAACCGGTGACATCCGGCAACGCCTTGCCTGACATCTGCATCACCCTTTGCGCGCCTTCGATGGCGGCGTCCGCTGGGTTGTCATGTGTTGTCAGCGTCTTTGTCGAGGCGAGGATCGTGTCATCACCGGCCACAAGAACCGTGTCGGTGAATGTGCCACCAATATCAATGGCCAGACGCAAAGGATGAGATGTCATGAATCATTCCGAAACTTTCGAGATCGCGGCAAGTTGAACCCGGGTGATTGCCCTGGGATCAGCCAGAAATGACAAGGTCGCAGCCGGTGGCGCGACGATCCAATGGATTTCGGATGTATTCGGGTGCCATGTGTCCGACTTTGCGACAGGTTACAGCCGATATCTCGTCAAAAAGCGACAATATCGATCTTCTTTCAAGGCCAGTTGGACAGGCTTGATAAATTATCTACCTAATAGTAGGTAGAATGCGAGCAACATCAGTCAATCTAATCCACCGTAGGACAGGGTAAGTTTGGTCCAGGCTGCGTTTTGGGCCGGGTTTCCGGCCTGAGGTAAGATTGGCGCCCAAAAAGGACACAAAACATGGAACTAAATGCGGATTTTTCATCTCGGGTCGCAGTTCTTTCGGAACAGTTGGAATGGCAGGCGTCTCCAATGCAAGGCGTGGACCGGCGCATGCTGGATCGCATCGGTGGTGAAGTCGCGCGGGCAACAACAATTGTCCGCTACGCGCCCGGTAGCAAATTTTCGGCCCACACCCATACGGGCGGCGAAGAGTTCATCGTTCTTGACGGTGTTTTTCAGGACGAACACGGAGATTTCCCGGCTGGCACCTACGTGCGCAACCCGCCGACAACATCGCACACGCCAGGCTCGGAACCCGGTTGTATCATCTTTGTCAAACTCTGGCAGTTCGACATGGATGACCGCACCCAGTTTCGTAAGACTATGGCAGAGGAGCTGGATGACCCGATCGACGGGGTGGCCACCGCGCTGTTGCATCAGGATGCCCGGGAAACTGTCACTTATCATCATCTGGATGCAGGCGCGACGCTGACATCACATGCGCCGGGCGGGATCGAGATGCTGGTAATTGATGGCGCGGTCACCGCGGACCAGGATGCTTTGGGCAAAAACGCCTGGTTGCGCCTGCCCGAAGGCAACCCGCTTGTGGCCGTTGCCGGATCTGAAGGGGCCAAAATCTGGATGAAATCCGGTCATCTGCCTTATGCGAAAGCGCCGGCGGTGTAATTGGTCACACACACGGCTGCCGCACACTGCAAGAGGGGCCTAGCATGACAACTGATACCAGAACCAAGTTGCTGGATGCCGCCGAACATGCTGTGCGCACCCGTGGGTTCGACGGGTTCAGCTATGCTGATCTGTCCCGGGCAGTCGGCATCCGGAAAGCGTCGATACACTATCATTTTCCAACCAAAGCCGCGCTGTCTTCGGCTTTGATGACGCGCTATCACGCCAATCTGGAAGCCGCCTGCGACAGGATTGAAGCGCAGAGGAACACCGGGGCCGGGCGATTGCTTGCTATTGTGGCCTTGTACCGCGATGCACTGAAAGGCGGTTCGACCTTATGTCTGTGTGTGTCGCTGATCGGCAGTTGTGAAAGCCTGTCTGACGAGGTTATCGCAAGTCTGCGGGCCTTTCGCAGAATGATGCTGGACCGGATCACAGCGATATTCGAGCTTGGCGCGCAGGACGCAACGATCCTTGGTTCGACCTGTGCGGCTGTCGACGCGCAGTCCACGCTCGCGCTGTTGGAAGGCGCGCATCTGGCGGCCCGGATCGAACAGAGCGAAAAGGTATTCGATGGCGCCACCGACATTCTGACCCACCGTTTTTGTCGCAGGCACTCGCCTGATTAAGATTTCGGCCGACATATTGTGAAGGGTAAACAGCCCGTACTCGCCTGCAAAACCGAAACGTTCATACCGGTTTTCGGACCGCCTCGGCACGACCTGAAAGTAACACTACATCGCGGGACTCTGTGTTTTGCTAGCGTTCGTTGAACGCCCGTTCCAACGTGAATTGTACAGGTTTCAAAAGGTAGGACAGCAGGGTTTGCTCATTTGCTGTGACTTCTGCCACAACGGTCATCCCGGCCTGCAGGTGCCGCTGATATGGCCCCGAGCCCACGGTATTGTCAGACAGGGTGAAAAGCGCGCGAAAATATGTCTCGCCAGTTTGTTCGTCGGTCAAGGGTACAGGGTAGATTGAGGTGAGATGCGCGTGCGCCTTGCCATAGCGCCTGATGTCGTAGGTATCGACACTGACCAACACGGGATGATCAACACTGACGTGACCGATTTCGGCGTTGGGTATGCGGGCCTCGACGATCAGCTTTTGGCGCGTCGGAAGCAATTCGAAAACCGTTTCTCCGGGTGCGATCACTTCACCCGCCGTTGGATAGACACCCGACTGAACAATTCCACCGGCTGGGGCAACGATGCGCAGGTCGTCCAATTTGGTGCTAACGATCCGCAACGAGGTTTGCGTCTGCGCCTGTTCGCGTTCAAGAGTGGACATGCGGGACAGCATTTCATCACGCAAGCTCAGGGTTTCCTCTGTCAGCGCCGATCTGGTCAGGGTCAGGGCGTTTCGCGCTTCGGCGAGCCGAACTTTGGCATCGGCAGCAGCGGCCTTTACGGCATCGACCTCATCTTCTTCCTCCAGATAGTCGCTCAGCGATTTCAGACCTTGGGCGCGCAACTGCGCATACCGTTTCAGGACCTCTTCCTTTTTTGCCACGCGGTCTTGCGCAAAATCGACAGCCGCGCTCAGAATGCCCAGTGTTTCGGTCTGCTCATTGATTGAAGCAGTCTGTAGCCGTTGACGTTGCGCATACAAATCCAATCGCGCAGCAGCGTTTGAAAGCCCTTGTGCTCTGACCTCGCGGATAACCTGCGGGCTCAACCCGGTCGGCTCTTCCAGCATCGCCAAAACTGTTCTGATATTGGTCAGTTCGCCCTCGACCGCCGCAAGTTGCCCGGACAGCACCTCTTTTTCGTGGATCAGGTCGGGATGATGCAGATCGATCAGCGGATCCCCTGCACTGACAGCCTGACCATCTCTGACATGCACAGCCTGTACGATGCCGCCTTCCATCGTTTCGATCTGCCTGTAATCTCCGACAGGCTTGATCATGCCCGGCGCGCGGATGATCTGGGGGACCTGCGTCTGGCTGGCCAGAAATATCAGGCTGCCCAGCAGGCCGGACACTGAAAGCGCCAGAAAAGCCGCAAATCTGGGCCGCTGCCTGCGCCGCTTTTGCGATGCGCGCGTCAAGGACCCGTCAGCAGATGATGTCCCGGAAAAGAGCGTCATGATCCACCTCCCAGTGATTTCAGCGCGGCTTGCATTTTCCTGTGTCCCGTCTCGCCCGTGTCGTCGACCGCAACCCTGCCATCGCTGAGAAA
>JBCCIK010000056.1:0-20258 GCA_039028255.1 Pseudomonadota bacterium
CTTTTCGCGGGTCTGATCGTAAAGATCGGTCGCCTCGTAACTCAGACGATAGGCCCCGCGATGGATATTGGCGTTGCGGCAAATTCGCAACAGACTTGCAATAGAAGGATCAATTTCGATTTTTATAAGAATTTGACTTTAAAATTCTAGTCATATTACAATTCAGGCAAATTTCCATCACATATCCCGAACTTCGGAGAGCCGCATGCCATCTGCCACTGTTGTCGCCTTGCCATCCGCAATTTCATCACTGGGCACCGAAGTGCGGCAGCTGCGCAAGGCACGGCAGCTTACGCTCAGGGAGCTTGGCAAACGGGCCGGTATTTCGCTGAGCCATGTGTCCGCGATTGAACGGGGCGTGTCCAATCCATCGGTCGATGTGCTTCAGGCCATTGCCAGTGCTCTCAGCGTGACGCCGGACTGGTTCTTTGCCCGCCGCTCCGGCGCGGGTCCGATGGAACAGTCCTTTGTCGTACGCGCCCGGAACCGGCGGGCCCTGAATACGCTGTACGGGCAGGATGCAGCGGAACTGGGATACACCGACCACTTGCTGTCCAGCTCGATCGGCGGGCAGTTCTATATGGGGCTGGCCGTTTATGCGCCACATTCGGAACGCCCCGAGGACCCGCTGCAAAAGCATGAAGGCGAAGAACACGGGCTGGTTCTGGATGGGGAACTGGAAATGCAGATCGGTGACGAATTCATTACCCTGCGCGCGGGTGACAGTTACAGCTTTGACGCCCGCATCCCGCATCATGCACGCAATCGAACCGATCAGGTGTGCCGGTTGATCTGGGCTGTCTCGCCCGTGGTTATTCCCAAAGACGTTGTCGCGCCTGCAAACCCCGACCGAGACACCCTGTCATGAGCCGTGATGCGTTGCTGCAACCATACCGGTTAAAGCATCTGACCCTGAAAAACAGGATCATGACCACCAGTCATGAACCCGCCTATCCCGAAGACGGTATGCCCAAAGAACGCTACCGTGCCTATCACGAGATGCGCGCCAGGGCGGGTGTGGCCATGACCATGACCGCGGGTTCGGCCACTGTCAGTCGCGACAGCCCTCCTGCGTTCAACAACATTCTGGCCTATAAGGATGAGGTTGTGCGCTGGATGGGTGAATTGGCCGAAGCCTGTCATGCACACGGCTGCGCCGTGATGATCCAGCTGACCCATTTGGGGCGGCGCACCGGCTGGAACAAGGGCGATTGGCTGCCATCGCTTTCCTCGTCACATTATCGCGAACCGGCACACCGGGCGTTTCCAAAGAAGATCGAAGATTACGATATCGAACGCATCGTGGCCGATTATGCCGACGCCGCTGAACGCATGCAGGCGGCCGGTCTGGACGGGATCGAGTTAGAGGCCTACGGCCACCTGCTTGATCAGTTCTGGTCGCCGCTGACCAACACGATGGACGCGCCCTTTGGCGGTGATCTGGACAATCGGTTGCGGTTTAGCGTTATGGTTTTGGATGCGATCCGCACCCGTGTGGGGCCGGATTTCATAGTCGGTTTGCGATTCACGGCGGACGAGATTGAAAAAGGCGGGATCACCGCCGCAGACGGGCTGGAAATTGCCCGCAGGCTGCGCGACGGCGGGCAGGTGGACTTCCTCAATGTCATTCGAGGCCGCATTCACACTGATCCTGCTTTGACGGATGTGATCCCGGTTCAAGGCATGAAAAGCGCGCCGCATCTGGATTTTGCCGGGCGTGTGCGGGCCGAAATCGGGATGCCGACCTTCCACGCCGCGCGGATCCCGGATGTGGCCACCGCCCGGCACGCCGTTGCGTCGGGTCTTCTGGATATGGTGGGCATGACGCGCGCGCACATGGCCGATCCGATGATCGTTGCCAAGATCATGGCCGGACAGGAAGATGACATCCGGCCATGTGTCGGCGCGACGTACTGTCTGGACCGGATTTATCAGGCGGGCGAGGCGCTGTGCATTCATAACCCCGCCACCGGGCGCGAACTGTCGATGCCCCACATTGTCCCGGCAGCCGACACGCGCCGTCGTGCGATGATCGTGGGCGCCGGGCCGGGCGGGCTGGAGGCGGCGCGGGTTGCCGCAGAACGCGGCCATGACGTGACCGTGATCGAAGCTGCGTCCGAACCCGGCGGCCAGATCCGTCTGACAGCACAGTCCAGACGCAGATCCGAGATGATCGGGATCATCGACTGGCGCATGGCGCAATGTGCCGCAAAGGATGTGACGTTCCATTTCAACACATATGCGGATGTCGAGGACATAACCGCCCATGATCCCGATATCGTGGTCATCGCCACCGGCGGTCTGCCGGAAACGACAATCCTCGATTCGGGTAACGATCTGGCGGTTTCGGCCTGGGATCTGCTGTCCGGTGATGTCCGGCCTGGCGAAAATGTTCTGATCTACGATGACGCGGGCGATCACCCTGCCCTGATGGCCGCCGAGCTGATCGCCAGAACCGGAGCCCGGGTCGAAATCATGACGCGCGACCGCAGCTTTGCCCCGGAAATCATGGGAATGAACTTGGTGCCCTACATACGCGCATTGCAGAAATCCAAGGCGGTCTTCACCGTTACCAGAACGCTCAGATCAATCCGGCGGTCAGGCAATCTGCTACAGGCGACCATCGGAACCGATTATTCGGATTTGGTGGAAAAACGCGATTATGATCAGGTGGTTGTCAACCAGGGTACAGTGCCACTGGATGATCTTTATTTTGATCTCAAGCCACTGTCCCGCAATCGCGGCGCGGTTGATCAGGCCGCGTTGGTTGCCGCGCAAGGCCCGCTTTTTCCGCAGCAGAACCCGATGGCAGGATTTGATCTTTACCGGATCGGAGACGCAGTGTCGTCGCGCAATATCCACGCCGCAATCTACGACGCGCTGCGCTTTGGCATACGCTGGTAAAGGATCAAGATTTGCCGATATCTCGGGGGAAAAATCAGGAATACAGGAAAAAATGACAAAAATTCTTGCGATGACGAAAATTCTCCGTAACCTTACCGTATCAACCCGGACTCAAAAGGAAGGTTTGTGACCCAGGCTGCTTCAAAGAAACCGCCGCGCACCGCCAGCGAAGAGGGCCTTGCCGCCTTCGGAGCCGAAGTGCGGCAGTTGCGCAAAGCCCGCCAGATGACGTTGGCAGAGCTGGCAAGCAGCAGCGGGGTTTCTATCAGCCACCTCAGCGCTATTGAGCGCGGTACGGTCAGTGCGTCGCTGAACAAGATCACCCTGATCGCCAACGCACTGGGCGTGCCTGAGGAATGGTTTTTCAATCACCGTCCCGGATCAGGGCCGCTGGAACGCGCCTATGTTGTCCGGCAGGCCAACCGCCGCAATCTGAACCTGCTTTATGACGAACCGGTCGAGCAATCGGGCTATTCCGACAGGTTGCTGTCCAGTTCCATCGGCGGCGGTTTCTGTTTGGGTATCTCGGATTACCGCCCGTACTCGGAGCAGGTGGTTGATCAGTATTTCTCGCGCGATGGCGAAATGCACGGTGTCATTCTGGCGGGCGAGCTGGAGCTTGTGCTGGAGGACGAAACTGTCATCTTGCGCACGGGCGACAGCTTTAGCTTTCCCGGTGAAATCCTGCACGTGCTGCGCAACGTGTCGGACCAACCCGCACGCATGATCTGGGTGAACTCACCAGTGATCATTCCACAATTCTCGACCCTTGGCACTGCCGGGCACTTGCCACAGTCACACAAGAAAAAGAACGGATAACGCCTGCTGGCACCTGAAGTCGCGGGCAGCCGCCCGCACGCAACCAAACCGGACAAAAGTCCGGACACGACGACAAACAGGGAGTAAGCAAATGAGTTCGATCTTCAAACGGGACGTATCGCGTCGATCGGTTCTGGCCGGGGCTGGCGCGCTTGGGGCCGCAAGCCTGGCCTTTCCACATATGGCCGTCAGCGCAGACGGCACGGTTCTGACAGTCCGATCCTACAGCGATCTACAGGTCCTTGACCCCGCATTCTGGCTGGCGCTGCCCGAAGCCGATATCATGCGGTCGATTTACGCGCCTTTGATATCGAACCAGCCGGGTGAAGAATGGAATTGGCGTCCGGTCGCTGTCGAAAGCATCGAGCAGCTGGACGACATGACCATTGCTTTCAAACTACGCGACAAAATCGGCTTTTCGGACGGCTTTGGCCAGATGACCGCTGATGACGTGAAATTCTCGATAGAACGGATTGCGGACCCCGCCAACGAAAGCCCCTATGCCGGGGACTGGAGCGCCCTGAAAGAGCTTGAGGTCAAAGATACCCTGTCGGGGCTGATCCATTTGAAGAACAAGTTCGTGCCTTTGTGGACAACTACTTTGCCAACCCCCGCGTCCTGCATTATTTCGCGCAAGGCGGTCGAGGAAATCGGCGGCAAGATCGGGTCCGAACCGGTGGCGCAGTCCGGCCAGTACATTCTGACCGAATGGGTCCCCAAGCAGAAAACCATTCTAAAGCGCAACCCGGATTGGGCTTATGAACCTGGCGGGTACGAGGAAATTCATATTCTGCCAATCGAAGACCCCTCAACAGCAGAACTGGGTTTCGAAGCTGGTGATCTGGACTATACCTGGACATCGGTTTCTTCGCTGCCACGGCTCAAGGAAAATCCGCCCGCCGGGTCGGTTGTCGAAGAGAAGCCCTCGCTGGCCTATGTCTGGCTGGGCATGAATCAGGACAACGAAGCGCTGAAAGATGTTCGTATCCGCCGTGCCATTCAACATGCAATTGACCGGCAGACCGTTGTTGATGCGGCCTATTTCGGAGCAGCCGCGGTGGGCAACGGCATCATCGCGCCAGGTTTGCCCGGCAGCCGCGACAGCGTGACCTATGACTATGACCCCGATAAAGCCCGCGCCCTGCTGGCCGAAGCGGGTTCCGAAGGCATGACAGTGACGCTGGACATTCTGAACCAGTCTGAACGCCTGACGGCGGCTCAGGTCATTCAGGCCAATCTGGCCGAGGTCGGTGTCACCTGTGACATTAAGCAAAATGACAGTGGGACTTTCTGGACGCTCGGATCCAAGGATGGTGACTATTTCATGAACCTTCAGCTGGTGCTCAGCCGGTTTTCGATGAACCCTGACCCAAGCTGGGCGACCGTTTGGTTCACGCCTGAACAGGTTGGCGTCTGGAACTGGGAACGGTTCGACAACGCGGACTACAAGGCGCTGCATGAAGAAGGTCTGGTCGAGAGCGATCCGGCCAAACGTGATGAGATCTACAAAAAGATGCAGGGCCTTATGGACGAAAGCGGGTGCTATGTCTTCCTGACGCACGAGGTGGTCGGCCTGATCCACAAGGACACCGTCGACCCCGGGCTCAAGCCGAATGGCGAACCGCTGCTGCCGCTGTTCAAACCCGCCTAAATCACGCACACGGGCGGCGCATGGCCGCCGCCCGCTCGCCGATAGGGGGCGCGTATGCTGAGCTATTTTTTCAAACGGCTTGGGCTGGCCGCCGCGATTGTGTCCGTGGCCATGTTTCTGCTGTTCTGCATGATTTACCTGATCCCGGGCGATCCGGCCTCGGTTGCTCTGGGGCCGCGCGCGACCGAAGAAATGCGTGCCGCCCTGCGTGAGAAGATGGGCCTGAACCAGCCGGTTCTGGTGCAGTTCTGGAATTTCTATATCGGGGCCTGGACCGGCGATCTGGGCGATGAGGTTCTGTCAGGCAGACCGGTCACCACTGTTGTATTCGAACAATTGCCCTACACTCTGGCGTTGATTGTCGGCGGCATCACCTGGTCCGTTGCGCTTGGCATTCCGCTGGGATGCTGGGCCGCTGTCAGCCGCGGCAGCTGGGCTGACCGGATTGTCGGCATTCTGTCGGTTGCAGTGATCGCGGTGCCATCGTTTGTGATTGCAATCTACGCTTTGCTGATATTCTCGGTTGAACTGCGCTGGTTGCCCGCGATCGGCGCTGGCGAACCCGGCGATCTGGTGGATCAGCTCAGGCATTTGATCCTGCCCTCACTGGCAGTGGGATTGGGCTGGGTCGGCTATATCGCCCGTATGGTGCGCGCCTCGATGCTGGAAGTGCTCGAAGCCAGCCACATTCGCACCGCCCGCGCCTTTGGATTGCCAGACCGCACCATCACCTATCGCTACGCCCTGTCGATAGCGATCCTGCCCACCGTGACGCTTTTGGGCGTTGGGATCGGCCAGATGCTGTCCTCGGCTGTCTTTGCCGAGATTGTCTTTGCTCGCCCCGGCGTGGGCAAGCTGGTCTATGACGCGATCCTGACGCGCAACTTTCCCATCGTGACCGGCACCGTGCTGATCACCACTGTCCTGTTCGTCCTGCTCAATCTGCTGGCAGACCTTATCATCGGAGCTTTGGATCCCCGTGTCAGAAGCAATTTCTAATCCCGCGCCCGGTCGCTTGGCCGAACTGTGGCGACCGATCCGCAAAATCCTGCGCGAACCCTTGGGTGCGTTGGGATTGTTCCTGGTGCTGCTGGTCATCTTCGGCGCCGTTTTCGCCGACTTGCTCACCGGCTGGGACCCAACCAAGATCAATCCGCGCGATCGGTTTCAAGGGCCCAATCCCACACACCTGATGGGTACGGATCAACTGGGCCGCGACCTGTTTGCGCGCGTGTTGTATGGCGGCCGGATTGCATTATTCGTCGCGCTGGTGTCGACCGGGGTATCGCTGGTCATCGGGATCATTCTGGGGCTGATCGCAGGATACGGACCGCGATGGCTGGACAACCTGCTGATCCTGCTTTTCGACGCCATGAAGAGTTTCCCAACCGTTATGCTGGCGCTGGCGCTTGTCACGCTCATGGGGCCATCCCTGACCGCCGTGATGGTTGTGATCGTGCTGGTAACCGTGCCCGGTTACGCCCGCATCATACGCACTCAGACAATTGCGCTGAAAACATCCGAATACGTGACGGCAGCACAAAGCATGGGCGCATCCTCGGCCCGTATACTGCGGTTGCATATCCTACCGAATGTGATTGGGCCTTTGGTTATTCTGGCATCCATGGATATTCCTGTTGTCATCGGCATCGAAGCGGGGATGAGTTTTCTGGGTCTCGGAGTACGCCCTCCGACCCCAAGCTGGGGATCAATCCTGAATGACGGGTTCACCAATATCCGCGATACCGCCTGGATCGCCATTGCCGGCGGTGTGCCGATCATCATCACCACGCTGGGCTTTACATTTCTGGGCGAGACGCTGCGGGATGTGTTCGATCCCCGGCTGAAAGGACGCTGATGACCACGCTGCGCATCGACAATCTGAATGTCTCATTCGACACCGAGGCAGGCCCGTTTCATGCCTTGAAGAATGTCAGCTTCAATGTGCCCGAGAACACCATCGTCGGGATTGTCGGGGAATCAGGTTGTGGCAAGTCGACCCTGATCAACTCGATCCTTGGCCTGCTGGCAGACAATGGCAGGATCGACAGCGGCGATATCGAATTCGAAGGGCAGGATCTGACCAGGCTGGACGCAACCGCCATGCGCGCCCTGCGTGGCCCGCGTATCTCGGCGGTCTTTCAGGACCCGATGGGCGCATTGAACCCGGTGCTTTCGGTTGGCGAGCAAATGCGCAATATTCAATATCGCGATGACCGCAGCAAGGCCGACAAGGATGCCCGTTCAGTCGAGATGCTGGAGGCTGTGAAGATCCCCAACGCAAGCGAAGCCTTGGCGCGTTACCCGCACGAATTCTCGGGCGGCATGAAACAGCGCATCGCCATTGCCATGGCGTTGATGATGCGCCCGGGCTTGTTGATTGCAGACGAACCGACCACAGCGTTGGATGCAACTTTGGAAGTTGTGACACTCGACCTGCTGAAAGAATTGCAGGAACAAATCGGATGTTCGGTCCTGTTTATCTCTCACCATCTTGGCGTGATTGCCGAGCTTTGCGACGAGGTTGCCGTGATGTATGGGGGCGAAGTGGTCGAACGGGGCACAACCCAACAGGTTTTCCACAATCCCCATCATGATTACACGCGGCGATTGCTGGAATGCGACCCGGCAAACCAGCGCGAGCGCACGCGCAGACTGCCAACAATGAATGATGAGCCGGGCAGCTTCCAACCGCAACCTGCACCGCCCGCCCCGGTTCGGTCCGCAGACGAGAAACCGCTGCTGACCGTTCGCGATGCAGAGGTTACATTCACCAACAGTTCCCTTTTCAACAAGCGCATCATCCGGGGCGTGGATGGGGTCAGCTTTGATCTGTACGCCGGTGAAACCATCGGTCTGGTCGGGGAAAGCGGATCGGGGAAAACAACGCTGGCGCGCGCGACAGCCCGGTTGAACGCGATCTCTGGTGGATCAATCACGTTCGAAGGGCAGACGGTTCACAGCCTTGGTCCGTCAGACATGCGAGGATTGCGCCGGGACATATCCATGATGTTTCAGGACCCGATCGGATCGCTGAGCCCTCGTATGAAAGTTAAGGACCTTGTCGCCGAACCGTTTCGTATTCACCGGGTTTCCGGCATTGATCTGGATGCGGAAATCTCGCGACTGCTCACACTGGCCGGGCTGGGACCCGAGTTTGCCGATCGTTTCCCGCATCAGCTGTCCGGTGGCCAGGCGCGCCGCGTCGGTGTCGCCCGCGCCATTGCGCTGAGACCAAAGCTGATCATCGCAGATGAACCGACGGCGGGGCTGGACGTTTCCGTTCAGGGCGGCGTTCTCAACCTGCTGAACGATCTGCGCGAAGAGCTGGACCTGGCGATGATCTTCATCACGCATAATCTCAACGTGGTGCGACATGTCGCGGATCGCATCGCTGTAATGTACCAGGGAAAGATTGTGGAAATGGGGGATGCAGAAGATATCTTTGGATCACCGGCCCACGACTATACCAAAAAACTGCTGTCCGCGAATTTGGCAGGGCCCGGCAGCCATTGATCAGGTGTATTTTCTACCGGTTCCGATTACCGTTGTCCGGACATTGGGTATTCGCCGGGCAAACACGCAATTCTGGGCAATGAAAGGCCGGACGCATGAGCACCATCGAAGTTATCGAGACAGTGTGGATTTCGATGCCGGACGGCACCCGCCTGGCGGCGCGGCTGTGGCTGCCCGACACTGCCGGACAGGATCCCGTTCCCTGCATTCTTGAATATATCCCCTATCGACGCCGGGATCGCACGCGGATGCGTGACGAAAGCATGCACCCGCACTTTGCGGCCGCCGGTTACGCATCGATCCGGGTGGATATTCGCGGCTATGGCGACAGCGACGGCGTGGCCGAGGACGAATATTCAGATCAGGAAATTCAGGACGGATATGACGTTATCGAATGGATCGCCGCGCAGCCCTGGTGTGACGGCAATGTCGGCATGTTCGGCAAAAGCTGGGGTGCCTATAACGCATTTCAGGTTGCCGCCACCCGCCCCCCCGCCCTCCGGGCGATTGCTCCGGTGATGGGCACAGATGATCGATGGCGCGAGGATATTCACTTTTACGGCGGCTGCCTTGCCAACGACAATTTCTGGTGGGGCTCGATCATGCAGCTTTACAACGCCATGCCGCCTGACCCGGAAATCGTTGGACAGGATCGGTGGATCGACATATGGCGCGAGCGCCTGGAAGGCGCGCAATTCTGGCCGGCCATGTGGTTGGAACACCAGACACATGACGAAATGTGGCGGCGCGGCTCAATCTGTGAAAACTATGCTGACGTCCAGGTCCCGGTCTATTTTTTCGGGGGCTGGATGGATCTGTATCGCGATACACCGTTTCGCATAGCCGAACATCTGCAAGGACCCGTAAAGATTCTGATGGGCCCCTGGGCGCATCTGTATCCGCACGAAGGTATTCCGGGGCCAAAGGCAGATTTTGTTCACGAAGTCATACGGTTCTGGGATCACTGGCTAAAGGGGATCGACACCGGGTTGATGGATGAACCGGCCCTGCGGTTCTTTCTTCAGGACAGTGCTGCGGCCTCGGGCACCCATGTGCATCGCACCGGGCGCTGGGTCGAAGAACCGGTCTGGCCATCGCCCAACGTCACGCATCAGACGCTCTGGCTCAATGAAAACGGGCTTGGGTCTGATGCCACTGAGGGCGCGCATCTGTCGATCTGTTCGCCACAGGTTTTTGGGGCCGCGGCGGGTGACATGTGTTCCTTTGCCATACCAGGGGACATGGCGTCGGATTGCCGGATCGATTCCGGCGGCGCATTGCAGTTCAAGGGCCAAACCCTCGACACCCCTGTTGATCTTTTGGGCCAACCTAGCGTCGAACTCACCGTTGCAGCCAACCGTTCACAGGGCTTTGTCACCGCGCTGCTGGTCGACGAGGCCCCTGATGGCGCGCAAACGTTGATCGCACGGGGATTCTGCAATCTCAATCACCGCATCAGCGACACCAACCCGACACCGGTTGTACCGGGCGAAGACATGGCGGTCACGGTGCCATTGTATGGAACCGGGTATCGGGTGATGCAGGGCCATCGCATCGTTTTGCAGATTGCCTCGACCTATTGGCCGGTGCTTTGGCCTGCGCCGAAGCCGGTCACACTGACACTGCGCACTGGTGCCTCACGCCTGATCCTGCCCGTACGGGCGCAATCCGATCACGCTGATACACCACGCGATCTGCCCGAACCTGACACACCGCAGATTGCCGCACGGAAAACAAAAGTCCGCGACGGGTCCATGGAGCGATCTTTCCGAACCGATCTGGCCACCGGAGAAATGACCCATCGGTTGTACATTGACGGGGGTGTTTTTGGGCCGGTTGGCGATTTTCGCCTGGACGAGATCGGAACGGTTCTCAGCGATGTTTCGGATCGGCGCTACACCATCCAACCTGACGATCCGTTATCCGCCAAAGCGACAATGGAACAGACAGCCGGGTTCGACCGCAACGACTGGTCCGCCAAAATCTGGACCTATTCGGAACAGACCGCAACGGCGACCGAGTTTCATCTGACCTCACGCCTCAAGGCATGGGCAGGTGACGAACTGATTTTTGAAGACGACAAAACGCATGTCATTCCCAGAAATGGCATGTGAAATGGCGACCGGATATCCGGGTACAGGAATATGGGATTGACCCCCGTTGTCAGAGGAGAGACCTGATGCCTGCCTTTTTGCAGTTCGGTCCCACGGCCGAGACACATCAGTTGACCGCTGACGGTGTTACCATGCGGGTTGTGACCGAAGGCGTGGGCCCGCCTTTGGTGTTTGTCCCCGGTGGCGATCAAACGGCCGAGGCGTATTCAGAACAATTCTCGCGCCTGTCCGACAGTTATCGTTGCATTGCCTACGATCCGCGCGGTGCGGGCGAAACCGTATCCCCGCCCCCGCCGTGGACAATGGCGGATTACGCGGCCGACTGCGCCGCGGTGATCGATGCGTTTGCCGATGGTTGGGCTGCGGTGTGTGGTCTGTCGCTGGGCGGGCTGGTCACACAGCAGACCGCAATAGATTTTCCCGACAAGGTGCGGTTGGCGATTCCCATGGGAACGTCGGCCTATATCGACGGATTTACCCGCGACTGGATGCAGGCTGAGATTGATCTGCGCAAGGACGGCATTCAGCTACCCGACTATTTCCTGGCATCGCACTACGCCGTATATGCGTTCCCGGCCAAAGCGTTGCATGACCCCGAGCTGTGGCAGCAGATCAAGGCATCTTATACCGAACGTTTCCGCGACCGCGACCCGCAGTCGACAATTGACCAATGGGAGGCATGCCTGGAATTCGACTGTCGCGACGGGTTGAAAACCTGCCCGGTTCCGATACATGTCGTTGCCTTTTCCGAAGACGTTCAAACCGCGCCGGTGATGTGCAAGGTGGTATCGGATCTGGCGCCGAACGGGGTATTCCATGAAATTGCCGGCCTGGGCCATGTGTCTATGACACGGCACAAACCCGGTGTGGTTGCTGCAAAACTGCGCGAAATTCTGACAGCCGAGCTGGCGCATTCCTGATCGGCGATCCTGTGTCATGAGAATTGCAATTGCCGGATTTCAACACGAAACCAACACGTTTGTCGCCTCTCGGACCAGGCTGGACGATTTTGAACAGGCCGACAGCTGGCCGGCGCTGCTGTGCGGGTCCGAGGTTGTAAAAGCCACCCGGGGGATGAACTTGCCAATTGCCGGGTTTGCCAAGGCAGCGGCCGGTCAAGACCTGCAACCGGTTTTGTGGTGTGCGGCCGAGCCAGGCGGTAAAGTGACAACACACGCGTTCGAGACCATTACCGCACAAATTCTTGCGGGCATCACGGATGCCGGACCATTGGATGCGGTATACCTCGACTTGCACGGCGCCATGGTGACCGACACCTGTGAAGATGGCGAAGGAGAGCTGCTGTCCCGGATTCGCGCCGTCATAGGGCCGGATGTATGGATGGTCGCCAGCCTGGACATGCATGCCAATGTCTCGCGAAAGATGGTAACGCAAACGGATGCGATGACGATATTTCGCACCTATCCACATTTGGATATGGCGGAGACCGGTGCGCGTGCGTTCCGAATGCTAAGCGCCATGCAAGACCACGGACGCCCGGCCAAAATCTGGCGTCAGGGCGATTACCTGATCCCGGTGCCTGCCCAGCACACCAATGCCGATCCCGCGCGGTCCCTTTATGCTGCGCTGCGTGACCTGGACGGATCGGGCATGCGTCTGGCGGAAATTGCGCTTGGCTTCACCGCTGCGGATATCACCGATACCGGACCGTCCATCCTGGCCTACAGCACACACCCGCAAGACGCCACAGCAATTGCCCAGACCCTGTATGATCGTTTGTCCGAGGCCGAGCAGGCGTTCCGGTGTCCGCTGCTGTCACCGGCGCAGGCCGTTTTACAGGCCCGACAGGCGCCAAGGGGTCGACCGGTTGTGATTGCCGATGTGCAGGACAATCCCGGTGCAGGTGCTTCGTCGGATACAACCGGTCTGCTGAGGGAGTTGATAGTTCAAAATGCGCCACCCACTCTGTTTGGTCTTTTCCACGACCCAGCACTGGCCAGTGCCGCGTGCCGGGCCGGACCCGGCGCGCAGTTGGATGCTGCCATAGGTGGGCGCGGCCCCGGGGATCAGCCCTTGCACGCGCAGGTCCGGGTGTGCGCCACCAGCGACGGGCAATGCGTCTACACCGGTGAAATGTATGGCGGCGGAACCGCAACACTGGGACCCTCGGCGGCGCTGGAGCTTGTCGGAACTCGAATTCGGATTGTCGTCACCTCAATCAGAAATCAGTGTCTGGATCTGGCCCAGTTCCGCCATTTCGATCTTGAGCCTGAAGACGCCCGGATCTTGTGCGTCAAAAGCACCGCGCATTTCCGCGCGGATTTTGAGCCCATCGCACAACAGGTTTTGTTGTGCGCCGCCCCCGGGCAATTTCCGTGCCTGTTGCGCGATGTACCTTATGCAAACCTGCGTCCTGGCGTCCGGCTGACGGGCTGAACCCGTTCGCAGCTTTCTGTATTCACGGCTTGCGCGACGCATGGCACCCCGTATTGACGTAATAGCGGACGGGGCGCAGTCATCTGTTGGGAACAACAATCGTGTGTTCCGGTTTCCAGCTTAGCCAGATCGCGTCGCCTTCGGGCACAACCGGTATGTCCTGATCCCGCGCGATAACCTTGAATGAGGTACCGTTGCAGTCCACAACACACGTCGCCATCGCACCCGCAAAAACGCGGCGCACCAGTGTTGCCGGCAGTTTGGACACATCGGGCTGGTCAGGTTCCGAAATCGACAGCGTCATATTCTCGGGTCGCACCGCCAGCACAGATCGGTCCGTCGCACCGCCGGGCAGCCTGATATCCGCAGCCGGATCAGTCAGGACCGAACCGTCATGGTGGTTCAGAATATTGGCCTCACCCAGAAATTCGGCGGTAAAGATGTCGACCGGGTTGTTGTAGACATCCCTTGGTGCACCGGCCTGAACCATTTTGCCCTGCTTCAGAATTCCAATCTTGTCGGACAGCGTCAGTGCTTCTTCCTGATCGTGGGTCACAAAGATCGTGGTGATGCCGATCTCGCGTTGGATGCGTTTCAGTTCGATCTGCATGTCAACGCGTAAGGACTTGTCCAGCGCCGACAGCGGTTCATCCAGCAAAAGCACCTTGGGATTCGTCACAATGGCCCGCGCCAACGCAACGCGCTGTCGCTGACCGCCGGACAGCTGGTGCGGTTTCCGCCTGCCCAGGCCATCAAGCTGCACAAGATCCAGCGCCTCACCAACGCGGCGGCGTTCTTCAGCCGCACCCACTTTGCGCACACGCAGCCCAAAGCCCACATTGTCGGCCACGGTCATATTGGGAAACAGCGCGTAATTCTGAAACATCATTCCGATATCGCGCTTTTCCACCGGAATATGCGCGACCGATTGCGCGCCAATGTGGATTGTGCCGCTGTCGGCAAAGGTGAAGCCTGCGATTGCCCGCAAAAGTGTGGTCTTTCCACTTCCCGACGGGCCAAGCAGCGCAAAAAATCCGCCGTCCGGGAAATTCATGGTGACATCATTCAGCGCCTTCAGTGTTCCAAAGGTTTTGGTGATATTGTGCACACGGACTTCGGCCATCAGCGTTCGCCTCCGAAGTTCGAGAACCGGGCGGCAAACAGCATCACCGCCATCGAGATGACGATGATAATTGTCGAAATCGCATTGATTTCCGGCGTGAACCCTTTGCGGATCGACGTGTAGATCAGCACAGGCAGCGTACTGTCGCCGGGTTCTGACAAGAAGTAAGACACGACGAACTGGTCAAAGCTGACGGCAAAGGCAAACAGCGCCCCCGCAACAATGCCCGAAGCGATCCACGGCAGCGACACGCGCCGTGTTACGGTCCAGCCATCTGCTCCCATGGATCTTGCTGCTTCCTCCAGTGTTCGGTCGAATGTTGCCAGCCGGGCACCAACAACAACAATCACATAAGGCAGCGCCAAGGCGACATGACCGATCAGAACCGAAGGCGTGCCACGACCCAGTCCGACACCGTAAAAAAAGATCAACATGGCGGTGCCAGTGATCAGCCAGGGGATCGCAATTGGGGGAAACAACATCAACTGCAACACGCGCTTGCCGCGAAACTCGAACCGGAACAGGGCCAGTGCGGCTGCGGTGCCCAGGATCGTGGCGATCACCGTTGTCGCCAATGCGATCAGAACGGATCGGATTGCGGCCTGTAGGATTTCGGTGTTCCGGCCAAGCTTGTCATACCACGTCAACGAGAACTCAAACGGCAACTGATAATATGGCGAGGCGTTGAAGGACATAAACGCCATGACGATGATAGGAGCGTAGAGAAAGAACAGGATCAGCCCCAGCCAGATTCTACCCACCCAGATCAAAGCGCTGTTAGTCATCATGTTTGCGCCCTCCGCAGAACCGGGCTGGCCGTTGCCAGAATAAGCAGCACAACCGCCAGCAGGATGAAAGACAGCGCCGCACCCAGTGGCCAGTTAAACACAGCGACGAACTGGTCTTCGATTACGGTGCCGAAATAGGTTCCCACGCGCCCGCCCAGAATGCGCGGCTCCATAAAGGATCCGACAACCGGGACAAAGATCAGGATAGCCCCGGCCAGAAGGCCGGGCAGGGACAAAGGCAGGATCAGGCGCCACAGGATGGTCAGTTTGCCGGCACCCATCGATCGGGCCGCATCGATCACGCTGTCATCAATGGCCTGAAGCGCCAGATACGAGGTCAATATCACGTAAGGCAGATAGGAATGCACCAGGCCAATCACGATCGCAGGGGTCGAAAACATCAGGTTCACATCCACCTCGAACGGCAGCACTGCATTCAGACCAAGTTCCAGAACGCCATTCCCCCGCAGGACGATAGCCCACGAGAATATCCGTACCAGCGAATTGGACCAGAACGGCAGGATCACCAGCAAAAACAAGGCTTCGCGTGATTTTCCCTTGATGGTCTTGGCCAGAACACAAGCGCAGGGAAACCCCACAAGCACGGACACTGCCGTCACTATCAGGCCCAGCCGGATCGATTTCCACAGCAACGTCGCGTAGGTCGGCGTTTTGAAAAAGGCCTGATAATTCTCGGACGTGTAGGTCCACTCTGTATCGCCAAACGGCACGTCAGACAAAAAGCTGAAATACAGCATTGCCGACAGCGGCAGAAAAACCGCCACCTTCAGCCAGACATAGGCCGGAGACAGCAGACCAAAGATCCTGAACCTGTCCTGTCTGACAAGATCCGCTGACATGTCTGCTTGCTCCTTCGCCAGACCGGTTTATTGCGCCGCCTTCAACCCTTGCCACAGTTCCAGATATTTCTCGCGGTTTTCATCCGAAACCGGACGCTGGAACTGAACCCGGGCGACAACGGCAGGATCACCCAGCACGCGTTTGTTAAACGCATTATCCGGCAGGGCGGCCGCAGCTTTGGCATTGGCCGATGCAGGAGCGCCGCTTTCGGCCCATTTCACATAAAATTCCGGATCTATCATCCAGTCGATAAACGCATGCGCGGCGTCTTTCTTGGTTGATGACGTCGGGATGGACAAACCGTCCAGCCACCCTATCGCACCTTCTTGCGGCACCACAAACTGAACTGGCAGGCCAGAGGCCATCGACCGGCTGGCTGACCCGGACCAGAAAGTTGCCACAGCCAGATCACCAGCGGCCATAAACTGGTTCCAGTCGTTTTCAGATCCCCAATATGTTTTGATCTGCGGCATCAATGCAGCCAGCTTGGCCTGTACGGCGTCAAGGTCCTGAATGTCGTTGATATCCTGCCCAGTGGCGATGGCCGCGAATTGAACGGCCTCTAACGCATCGTCGCGGATCGATACCTTGCCGGCATGGGCCGGGTCCCAGAACACCTCGATCGAGGCGGGCATTTCGTCGAACGAATTGGTGTTGACGGCAAAGGACGTCAGACCCCAGGTCCAGGGAACGCCATGCAGGGCGCCGCCAGCGTTCAGATCGACATTGGCCGCCAGATCCGCAGGAACGTCAGCAAAATTTGCCACCAGCGCGCTGTCGACAGGTCCGATCAGGCCCTCAGCCTGTGCCTGAGGGGTGAAGGCTGCGTTGATGAGAACCACATCATAAGCCCCGGGATTGGTGCGCAGCTTGGTCAGCATTTCCTGTTCCGAGTTGAAATATTCATGAACAACAGTGTGGTCAGTTGCATTAGTGAAGGCTTCGATGGCCCAGTCTTCATCGGTACCGTATCCTTGCCAGTTCAGAACACGGATTTCATCGGCCAGCACGGGTGTGCCGATGGCGATCAGGGCAACGGATGAGGCCAGATGGATTGTCTTGTTCATTGTCATCTCCTAGTTGGATAGATTTGTAAGGTGTTGCGTATTCAGCTTGCGTCCTGACGAGCGAAGATGCCGGTCACCACAGCGTCGGTCGGCGCAGTTGCAGGGCCCTTTTGCGTTGTCGACAGCGCAGCCGCGATATTGGCATAGCTGGCCGCCTGTCGCGGCGGGTCACCCCGCGCCAGACGCGCAATAAAACTGCCGACATGGGCGTCACCGGCACCATTTGTATCCACGGCTTGAATACGATGGGCAGGGACATGTTCTGTCCCGTCGGGCCCGGCCAGAATACAGCCCTTGTCGCCCAACCGCACAACAGCGCCGCCGCCAGCGCGGGACGCACCGAGGGCCCGCGCCGCATCGACAGGGTCCGAGTGACCCGTCAATACCGCCGCCTCGCACGCATTTGCACTGATCCATCTGGCCCTGCTCGTTGCGGCCTGCAACACATCATCCGGCAAGGACGAAACAATGGGTGCGGGATCAAAAACAAGGTTCGGTAACGCGTCTGCATTCACCAGCCAGTGATGCAACGCCGGACGCGAACCGGCATAATGCAGCGCGTATCCCGTCAAAAGCGTCCAGTCAAAGCGGGTAAAGTCGATCTGGTTCAGCTCTTGCAGGCTCAGATGCCCCTCGGCACCTTCTGCGGCAACAAAAGTGCGCTCTCCCGTTGGGTCGACCATCACGCTGCAACAGCCTTGATCGCGGGTCAGATCCGGCGCACGCAGGGCTGCTATGTTTTCGGCGGCCAGCCCTTGGCGAATGATGCTGGCGAACGGTCCTGTTCCAACAGAGCCGCCGTAAAAGACTGTCATGCCGGCGCGTTTCGCGGCGATCATGGCATTGAAACCCCCGCCCGGGGCGATGGTGAATCCTGTGACAATGGCCTCTTCTGCGGGTGCGGGAACGGCTTCGACCTCATAAATCAGATCAGCAACGACACCTGACATCTGCAACAGACGATTGCTCATCTCACCGTTTCCAAGTGCTCGTCCGACATGGTGCGCAGGTTCAGCAAGCGGTTGACCGTGGCCTCGATGGCAAGATCGTTTGCCGCGCGCACCGGAGCAAGCGCTGCGGGGTCAATCGCCTGCATACCCGCGCAGGCTCCGGCCATTGCACCAGCGATGGCACCGATCGTGTCCGTATCGTCCCCGATATTGGCAGCGATCCGGGCAGCTTGCCATACATCACCGGCCGCCATGCGGACCACGCCAAAGGCTGCCGGAACGGATTCGCATGCGGCAACAGAGGTTCCGATGGTGCGCGCGAACTCCGCCGCGGAAACGCCCTGGTCGGCCAGTTTGAGCGCATCTGAAATCCGTCGGCGTATATCCGTCTCACCGACCCGATAGCCACGTTCCTGCGCCTGGCCTGCGACGTTCAGTGCCGTGTCGAGCGCCGTGCCGAAATCGAACCCGTCCACACCCTGGCTGACAATTGCAGCGACGGCCGCCGCAGCAGCAATCGCTTCGCCTGTGTTGTGCGTCATCCGGCAGGCACGTTCGACCCGGTCCACAAATCTGGACGTCGCATCCAGTCGCGTCGCAATGCCAACCGGCGCGATCCGCATGGCGGCACCGTTGGTGGTGCCGGTGCGACCGGTTTCACTGGCAGGCTGACCCGCCAGAATGGCCGACAGCGCCGCTTTGGAAGACGGCCCCAAAAGATCACGCAGGCCCCGCACCTGAACATCGTGTTCCCAGCCCAAAAGGTCCTGCGCCCAAAGGGCTTCGTTCAGAATGCCGGCATCGTCGGACAGACGTTTTGCAAGCAGAAATGCCTGCTCGGTATCGTCAGTGACCTGCGCCGCAACTAGGCCATGCGAAACCGGATGATCCGGGAACGGGGCGACATAGCCTGTGATCTGACCATAGTGTCGCGCGATGTCGGCGCGCGACAGAGTCTGGGACGGCATCCCCATCGCATCACCGATAGCCAGCCCCGCAAGGGCGCCACAAGCACGATCACAGGGTCCGCTGTCTGCCGTCGTCATGATCAAAACTCCATATGCAGACCAAAAAGATCAGGGTCCAGAGTGCTTTCGACATATTCGATGACGGTACCGTCGGCCGCTCGGGTCAAGCGGCGAAGCCACAGCATCGGCTCTCCTTCCATACGGCCCATCACAGCCGCATCCGGCGCGCTGAGCGCAGGCAGAACACGGGCCCATTCGCGGCCTGCACCCACGACCAGGCCGCGCGTTTTCAAGGTCTCGGTCAATGATCCGCTTTTCAGACCGGTGGTCAGAATGTCGGAAAAAACCGGGGACCATAGAACCCGGCTACGTTCAAGCGACACGCCCTGCCCGGTTGTCACGCGAAACCGCAGCCTGTCGACGTGAAGAAAATCGTCATTCGATACCTGCGGTCCGCCTGCCAGATCCATGCCACCGCGCGCCAGTCGCAGGACACGCGTCGACAGTTCGGTTTCACCTGACGCAAGGGCGACGCTCCACCCGATGCGATCATCTATGGTTTTGCCGCCAAATGTCACAAAAGAACCCACCCCACGTCGCGTGGTGATCAAGCCTTTGTGACTTAGGATTTCAAGGCTTTTGCGGATTGTGTTCCGGCTGACCGCGAACCGTTTAACCAGACCGTTTTCACTGGCCAACGGCATGCCGATGTTCAGGTCGCCACAGCGAATTTCATCTTCCAGAACACGGGCGATCTTTACCGACTTGGGCGCGCCGATAAGGTCAGAACTTGTAGAGCCATGTTTATACATGTTCATACCTGTACCATACTCGCGTATGACGCTCTGTCAACAGGGCTGGCATGCCAAGCCAGGCGACAACCGGCAGGACCGGATCCAGAGATTACACTGCCTGCCACTGCGGCAGGTCTGTGTGATACCCAGCAGATACTCCGTCAGGGAGAACACCGCCGTTCCAAAGGTCGTGGAGCGCAAACCCGGTCAGTAAACATCGCGCACATAGCGTTTGTCGCGTTTCAGGGTCGCTAACTGTAGGTTTTGTAAGGGGGGTGGAACTTCTGTGCACGGACCTTCCACCCC
>JBCCIK010000057.1:0-20252 GCA_039028255.1 Pseudomonadota bacterium
GACTCTTCTAATTTACCTTGTAAATTCCCTACAAACAGGGAAATTCAGCTGAGACGGGTTCGCTTCACACCACGCCCACCACCATGATCCCCCTGATGATAACCCAAATTGCCGGGTGACGGGCGACATCTGATTGGACATCCCGTTCTCGGCACGCGTGTTGTCAATCCGGGGTTTTGCTTGCAACTTTGCGATCAACGACTCCAAACATTCTATGCGCGCGTCTGCTGAACTGAAAAGATCAATTGTGTCGCAGCTCTGTTCACAAGGCTGGAAACACGCAGGGCAGCGGACATCGCAGAACCCGGCGTTCAACGGCCGATTATGATGTCGGCGCACAGACCGCCCAGGCGTTCGCTTTTTGCCAGACGCAGCGTGCCCCCGTGGGCGCGGGCGATATCGGCGACGATCGCCAGACCAAGACCCACACCGCTGCCTTTGTTCTGATTGCGCGCCGGGTCCAGTCGGGTGAAGGGTTTGACCGCCTCGGTGCGCTGTTCTGGCGGTATTCCGGGGCCGTCGTCTTCGACGCGTATGCGGACGGATTTTGGTGTCACTGTCAGGCTGACATCCGCCTTGTTGCCATATCGCACCGCATTGCCGATCAGGTTCTCGACAGCCCGGCGGATCGCGATGGGACGCAGCATAACGGCTCCGTCCGTCTCGACATCAATCAAATCCGCCTGATGGCCGGCGCGTTGCGCATCCTGCACGATATTGTGCAGTAGCGCCTCGGGATCGACCTCTTCCGGGGCACTTTCCGGGACGCCGCGTGAGTATTCAAGAAAAGCGTCCACAAGGGATTGCATCTCTGTCACGTCCTGCTGCAAGGGTGCCGCCTCGTCCTCGGGCAGCATGGACAGCCCCAGCTTGAGACGGGTCAGCGGCGTGCGCAGATCATGGCTGACCCCGGACAACATAAGGGTGCGTTGTTCCATCTGCCGTTCGATCCGGGCGCGCATGTGCAAAAAGGCATTTCCCGCTGCGCGCACCTCGATCGCGCCGCCCGGTGAATAAGGCACGACCCGCCCGCGCCCGAATGCCTGCGCAGCGTCGGCGAGGCGCGTGATCGGACGCAATTGGTTGCGCATGTACAGAAACGAGATCGTGGTCATCAGGACGGCAAAGAACACCATGGTCACAATCAGCTGATGCGGCGCGGCAGGCGACAGCCTGCGCCGGTCGAATGTCAGCTCCATAGTCCCGAGATGCGTTGCAAGATACAGTCGCGCCTCTTGACTGTTGGGCAAGGCGACCGCTGTCAGGTCCGGCAGTTTTGCACGCAGATCCGATTCGACTTGAGTTGCGATGAAATCGTACCAGCGACGGGATCCGACATCGGGGGTTTCGTTGATCCCCAGAAACCGCATCCTCATATCCAGCGCAACCAGATCGGGCCGGGCCGCCGCCAGTGCCTGTTGCTGAGTTTCCGATTGCTTCATGACTTCGGTGATCAGGGTGACCTCGCGCGCGGCAGCCTGGATCATCTGCTGGGTGACGTCCTCAAGGTGTTTTTGCAGGAACGCAATGCCGACCACCAGCAACAGCACGACCACCGGCAGGACCAGAATCAGGACCGCCCGAACATAAAGGCTGCGCGGCATATAGGGTTTGAGCCATTGCGTGGACATGCGCTAAACCTAACGGGCTGAACCCGCAAGAGAAAGACCGCATGCAGCCACCAGACGATTTCAACCCCGAACATGGCCGCGCCGAGACGTTGCAACCGGGCCTGCGCCGCATCGTTGCGCCAAATCCATCACCTATGACATATCGCGGCACCAACACGTATCTGCTGGGCGACCGCGACATCGCGGTGATCGACCCCGGCCCGCTGAGCGAGCCGCATCTGGCGGCGATTCTGGCGGCCATCGGTCCGGGTCAGTCGATCAGCCATATCATTGTCACGCACAGCCATTTGGATCACTCTCCGCTGGCCGCGCCGCTGGCCCAAAGAACCGGTGCGCCGGTCATAGCATTTGGCAAGGCGGACGCGGGGCGCAGCGCCATCATGACACATCTGGCAAATCAGGGGCTTGTTGGGGGTGGCGAAGGGATTGATACCACATTTGACCCGGACATCTTGGTGGCCCACAAAGACGTGATATCCGGGGATGGCTGGCACCTGGACGTGATCCACACCCCCGGACATCTGGGCAATCACATTGCGCTGGGCTGGGGCGATGTCTGTTTTACCGCGGATCATGTCATGGGGTGGGCCAGTTCTCTTGTGTCACCCCCGGATGGGGATTTGACGGATTTCATGGCCTCATGCCATCGTTTGCGGGCAGGAAACTGGTCGGTGTTTCACGCAGGCCACGGCGCTCCGGTCACGGACCCTGCCAGACGGCTGGATTGGCTGATTCAGCACAGGCTGGGGCGCGAGGCGCAAATTCTTGGCACATTGCTGCATGGTCCGGGAACGGCCCCTTCGCTGGCCCGACGCATCTACACCGATACGCCCGCCGCGCTGTTGCCCGCAGCAGAGCGGAACGTGCTTGCTCATCTCATTGATCTGCATGGCAAAAACATGGTCACGACAGAGGACAAGTTGTCGGCACACGCGATATTTCACCGCGCGACCTAGTAGGGGAAAATAATTTTCGAATTCCGGCCCCTGCCCTCTGGACGTCCCGAAATCAGGTTGCTATACGGCGCGAACCGTTCCGGCGTAGCTCAGCGGTAGAGCAGTTGACTGTTAATCAATTGGTCGTAGGTTCGATCCCTACCGCCGGAGCCATTTTCCAAACTCACCCGGCCAGCGCGTCCGCGAAATCGGACCGCAGGTTGCGTTTTAGCACCTTGCCGGTTGCGTTCAGGGGCAATGCGTCCACAAACACCACCTTGTCCGGTACCTGCCATTTGGCGATTTTGCCGTCAAAATAAGACAACAGCTCGTCCTCGGTCGGGTCTTGGCCCTCTGCCTTGACCGCAACCAGCAACGGGCGTTCATCCCATTTCGGGTGCGGCACGCCCACCACCGCCGCCGTTGCCAGTTTGGGATGTGCGATGGCGATGTTTTCCAGCTCGACCGAGCTGATCCACTCGCCCCCCGATTTGATGATGTCTTTCGAACGGTCGCGGATCGTCATGTAGCCGTCGGGATCCAGCGTCGCCACGTCGCCGGTTGCAAACCAGCCATCCTGCAACAGCTCCTGCCCCTGCATTCTGAAATAGCTGTCCAGAACCCAGTGGCCACGCACCATCAGATCGCCCTGCGTTTCCCCGTCATGCGGCAGATCATTGCCGTCGTCATCCACGATTTTAAGCTCGACCCCAAAAGGCGGCCTGCCCTGGCTGTGGCGCAGTTTGTGCTGAACGTCGGTTGGCAAATCCAGATGCTTGGCCAGCGGGTTGTTGGCGGTGCCCAAAGGGCTCATCTCGCTCATGCCCCAAGCGTGTACGGTGTCGACGCCATATGTGTCGCGGAACGTATCGATCATAGATGGCGGACAGGCCGCGCCGCCGATCACGGTGCGTTCTAGACTGGCCAGCGTACTGCCCGATTGCCCCGCATGGGCCAGAAGGCCCTGCCAGATCGTCGGCACACCCATCGCAAGCGTCACCCCGTAAGTGTCGATCAGATTGACAAGGGCTGCGCCGTGCAGGTCCGGCCCCGGCAGCACCATGCTGGAACCGGACATCGCACAGGCATAAGGCGAACCCCAGGCATTAACATGGAACATGGGCACTACCGGCATAACCGTGTCCATTGCCGAAAAACCAATCATGTCACGGCTGTTAGAGCCGAAACTGTGCAGCACCGTGGACCGATGGGAATACAGCACGCCTTTGGGGTTGCCAGTTGTGCCAGAGGTATAGCAGATGCTGGAGGCAGTGTTTTCGTCGAATCCGGGCCAGGCAAATTCCGCACCACCAGTTTCGATCAGATCATCGTAAAACATCAGACCGGGAATTTGCGCGCTGGCATCGTCGTTTTGCGGCCCCATCAGCACAAAATGCTGCACGTCGGGCAGAGCCTGTTGAAGCGATGCAACCAGAGGAATGAACGTTGCATCGAAAAACAGAACACGATCCTGCGCGTGGTTGATAATGTAGGTCAGTTGGTCAGGAAACAGGCGCGGATTGACCGTGTGGCAGACAAAGCCTGCACCCGACGTGGCATAATAAATCTCAAGATGCCGGCGGTTGTTCCACGCCAGCGTACCGACCCTGTCCTGCGGCTGAAGGCCCAGTCCGATAAGTGCCGATGCCATTCGGCGCGCGTTTGCAGCAATTGAGGCCCAGTTGCTTTGCGAAACGGTCCCATCGGTTTCGACCGAAATAATCCCGGTTTGGCCGTGATAGCGTTCGGCATGCTCAATGAGTGACGAAATCAGCAAAGGCTGCGTCATCATCTGTCCCAGCATGGACATCCTCCCCTTTTCGATGGCCGCGCCCGCGCGCGGCCACATTTTGTGCCTGCATCGATCCTGCGGCGCGCGCTACGGCGGAATGATCCGGGCATTTCCTCAATCCGAACCCTGCCAATCATTTAATTGTCTGACAATAAGAGAATCCAGCCTGCCTGCGCGTCGATCCGCAGTTTTTGACCTTACTCTCTGTGTTGCAAGGCAAACGTAACCAATGCAGCGGTTGAACCGTCCTTGCTGTCTGCGCTTTCGTCGCCGTCCACGATCGGACCCAGCGACGTGGCCAGCTCCTTGCCCAGTTCAACCCCCCATTGATCAAACGAGTTGATGCCCAACAGAACGCCTTCGACAAACACCCTGTGTTCATACAGCGCAATGATCTGGCCCAGAACAAAAGGCGTCAGCTTGGGGTACATCAGGGTTGTGGACGGCCGGTTGCCCGCAAACACCCTGTGGCGGGCCTGACGATCCAGTTCGGCGCCTTGTACACCGGTTTTGGCCACACGCGCACGCGCCTCCTCCAGCGAGCGACCTCGCATCAGCGCTTCGGATTGCGCCAGGCAATTGGCCAGCAGCAGGCGATGATGATGGGCCAGCTCGGGTTCGTGGCCGTCGGCGGCCACCATGAACTCGCAAGGGATCACGTCTGTGCCCTGATGGATCAGCTGGTAAAATGCATGCTGACCGTTGGTGCCCGGTTCGCCCCAGACCACTGGACCGGATGGTACGGTCAGAGCACTGCCGTCCATCGCCACGGATTTCCCGTTCGATTCCATTTCCAGTTGCTGGAAATACGTCGGCAGGCGCAAAAGCCGCTGATCATATGGCAGAACGGCGCGGCTGGCGTGGCCAAGAACCTGACGATGCCAGACACCAACAAGCGCCAGCAGCACCGGCAGGTTTTCCTCCCATTCGGCAGACTGAAAGTGCAGATCCATAGCCTGCCCACCGCGCAGAAACGCATCAAAAGCGGTCGAGCCCACGGCAATCATGACCGGCAAGCCAACCGGCCCCCAGACCGAATATCGCCCGCCGACCCAATCGGCAAAGCCGAAGACGCGGTCAGCCGGAATGCCGAAATCCTGCGTTTTGTCCAGGGCGCTGGACACGGCCGCAAACTGTGCGCCCGGATCGCCTCCGCCATCTGTCATCCAGGCACGGGCCGTGCGGGCGTTGGTCATCGTCTCGATTGTGGTGAACGTCTTGGATGCCACGATCACCAGCGTCCGTGTCGGATCCAGCGGGCGCAGCGTGTCGGCCACATGCGCACCATCCACATTGGACACATAATGCAGCCGCGGGCCGTCGTGATAAGGGCTCAGAGCATGCGTCGCCATCACAGGCCCCAGATCCGACCCCCCGATGCCTATGTTCACAACATCGGTGAACGGACCCCCTGCCCCGGTGACGGTACCGCCGCGCACCTCTTCGGCAAAGACACGCATGCGTTGCAGTGTTTCCAAAACCGCAGGCATCACGTCCTGCCCGTCCACAAGCACAGAACCTCCGTCCAGATTGCGCAAAGCGGTATGCAGCACCGCGCGCCCTTCGGTTTCATTGATCTTCTGACCTGAAAACATGGCCGTTCGACGGGCACCAAGATCAGCCTCGTCGCACAGCTGGATCAGCGCAGCCCGGATTTCCGCATCTATCTGCGTTTTCGCATAATCAAACACCATATCCCCAGAAGTGGCCGAGAAATTCTGCGCACGCCGGGGATCGTCAGCAAACAGGTCCAGTATCGCGCGGTCCTGCCGCACCGCTGCCAGGGATTTCAGAGTGTCCAGATGCATGAGATTACTCCGCCCAATGTACGGTTGTGCCGCTCAGCACCGCGGCGATGGGTGCGTCTTCGGGTGGCAGGGTCAAGGCGCGTTCCAAGGCGTCGCGCTTGGCATCGCCGTACAGGATCAGATGTTTGGACAACGCACCCTCCAGCACCGGAGCCGTCAGTGTGATGCGGGCTTCGGGCTGGGTCTGAGGACGGGCAACAGCCAGCGTTGGCGCGCGGCCATCCAGTGCCGCCTGCAAACCGCTCATTCCCGGAAACAGCGATGCGGTGTGCATATCCTCACCCATGCCCAGCACAAGAACGGACAAAGGCAGAACCGGCGCAATCAGCGATTCGATTTCGGCCAGCGCTGCTTCGGGTTCGGCCACGGGAACATACAGCGGGATATATTCTGCAACCGAGGCCCGATTGATCAGCAGCCGATCCCGTATCAGTCTTTCGTTCGACCGGTCATGATCGGCCGGCACACAGCGTTCATCGGTGGGCAGAACGCGGACGCGGTCCCAGGCCAGATCAGCCGCACACAAGACATCGAACACCGGGCCGGGCGTTGTACCGCCGGGCACGGCCAAAGCGATGGTTTCATTGTGCAGCAAGGCCGCCTCAAGCTCTCCGGCCAGCGCATTCGCCACATCAATGGCCAGCATGTCTCGGTCCGCGTATTCCTGAATATTCATGGCTTGATCCCTTGCCAGCGGCGACCGTCCCGTTTCATCAGCAGCTCGGCGTCGCCTGGCCCTGTGCTGCCACTTTCGTAAGGTTTGGGCACATCCCCACGTGCCTGCCAGCCAGCGATGATCGGGTCGGTCCAGGCCCATGCGGCCTCGACCTCGTCCCCACGCATGAACAGGGTCTGATTGCCCCGGATCACATCCATCACCAGCCGTTCATAAGCGTCCGGAGGATCCTGATTTTCAGGCCCCAGAGCTTCGGCAAAACTCATGTCCAGCGGAACATCGATCAGCCGCATGCCGCCCGGACCCGGTTCCTTGATCGTCACTTTCAGCGTGATGCCTTCGTTAGGCTGCAATCGGATCGACAGCACGTTTGCGTGCCCTCCGGCCGCTGCCCCGAAAATCGAGTGCGGCGCGTCCTTGAACATCACGTTGATCACCGAAGACCGCGCCACCAGACGTTTTCCTGTGCGCAGGTAAAATGGTGTTCCGGCCCATCGCCAATTGCTGACATGCGCCTTCAGCGCAACATAGCTTTCCGTGGTTGAACGCGGATTGCCAACGCCATCGCGATACCCCGGCCCGTCGGGACCTGCCGCAAACTGGCCACGCACGATATGGTGCGGTTCAACAGGGCCAAGCGCACGAATGACCTTGAGTTTTTCGTCCCGTACAGCATCCGGGTCGAATTTTGCCGGCGGCTCCATCGCGATCAGACACAACAGTTGCATCAGATGGTTCTGCATCATGTCACGCATCGCACCGGCACGTTCGTAATAATCCTCGCGCCCGTCGATGCCGACAGTTTCTGCAACCGTGATCTGGATGTGATCGACGTATTGGCTATTCCACAACGGCTCGAACAGCATGTTGCCGAACCGCACGGCCATCAGATTCTGAACAGTTTCCTTGCCCAGATAATGATCGATCCGGTAAATCTGGCTTTCGTCGAAATGCGCGGCCAGCGTTGCGTTCAATTCGCGTGCGCTGTGCAGATCATGACCAAATGGCTTTTCGACCACGATCCGCGTGTGCTCGGTTGCCATGTCATAGGCCCTGATCCGCTCGGCCAGTGGACCAAACAGACTTGGCCCGACCGAGAAATAGAATGCCCGCACCCGGCCCGGCGACAGCTTTTGCGCCAGTGCAGCCCAGCCGGTCTCGCCCATGCCATCAACAGTCACGTAATCGACGCGCTGCAAGAACTCGGTCACAGCCTTGCTGTTTTGCGCGCGGCGCGGCGCATTACGGCTTAGCGCATCAGCAACCAGATTTCGGAAATCGTCGGCTGATCCCGACCGGCGCGCGGCAGCGATGATTCTGGCGTCTTCGGGCCATTGGCCCGCACAGAACCGCCGAAACAGCGCAGGCAGGATTTTGCGCTGCGCCAGATCGCCGGTGCCGCCGAAAATGACCAGATCGAACGGGTCAACGGGTATGACGCGAGAAACCATGACCTGTCCTTAACCCGAGCCTATTCCCATGTCCAATGTTAGCGCAACCACAACGTCCGATTTATGGTCATCAAAACTCTGTCAGAACTGCTGCACCATACTTATCAAAATGAACGCAAGCGGTTAAAGCTGTAAGACAGCTGCAGACAACCGGATACCGGAATGAAAGACAACGCCCCTCAACCTGCCAATATCGGCAAGTTCAACAACAAACTGGTAACGGCAGACGGACAAACCCGAGCGTCGGTTGCGCTGACTAACCCCGACACGCTGTGGTTCAACACCGGAACCCTGTGCAATATCCAGTGCTTGAACTGCTACATCGAAAGCAGCCCGAAAAACGATGCGCTGGTCTATATCACCGTCGAAGAGGTCGTCGATTACCTGGACCAGATCGAAGAGCGGAACTGGCCCATTCGGGAAATCGGGTTCACCGGCGGCGAGCCGTTTATGAACCCGCAGATGATCGAAATAACCCGCGCCGCGCTGGAGCGCGGTTACGAGGTTCTGATCCTGACCAACGCCATGTCACCCATGATGCGGCCCAAAATGCGCGAAGGTCTGCTGCATCTTCAAAAAGACTATAACGACAAACTCACGCTGCGCGTTTCGGTGGATCACTATCGCCCGGAATTGCATGACGAAGAACGCGGCCGCGGCAGTTTCGCCCGCACCCTTGTCGGAATGGTCTGGTTGCGCGATCACGGATTCAAAATGGCAATCGCGGGGCGTACTGTCTGGGGCGACAGCGATGCGCAAAGCCGCGCCGGGTATGATGCATTTTTCGCCAAACACGGCTTTGACATCGACGCCCAGAACCCGGGCCAGACCGTTCTTTTCCCTGAAATGGACGAAACCGTCGAAGTCCCCGAAATCACAACCGCCTGTTGGGGTATACTGAACAAATCGCCCAACGCCGTCATGTGCGCCAATGCCCGCATGGTGGTCAAACGCAAAGGGGCCGAGCGGCCGGCGGTTCTGGCCTGCACGTTGCTGCCCTACGCGCCTGAATTCGAAATGGGCGCCACTTTGGCCGAGGCCGAAGCTGACGTGCATCTGAACCATCCGCATTGTGCCAAATTCTGCGTCCTCGGCGGGGCCAGCTGCTCTGGCTGAGCCTAAAAACGGCAAAAGTAACCTAAATCACTGAGCCTTTTGGCATACATCCGCTATAGACGGATGTGTGTATTTTGTTTTGGGGCTGTTGCCATGAAGTGGTTGGTTGCATTTTTGTTGGCGGTTTTCGCCATTCCGCTGAGCGCGCAGGAACGCCTGGCGCTGGTGATCGGGAACGACCGGTACACTTCGGTCGTCGACTTGCAAAAGGCCGTCGCCGATGCCGAGGCCGTGTCGGACAAGCTGCGCGAGCTGGGATTTGAGACCATCGAGGGTCTTAACCTTGATCGCCGCGGCATGAACGAACGGATTTCCGAGTTTACGTCCCGCCTGAACGCCGGAGATACCGCATTTGTGTTCTTTGCCGGGCACGGGGTCGAAATTGACGGCGAAAACTATCTGCTGCCAACCGACATTGTCGCCCCAACATCGGGCGAAACGGATTTTGTGAAATCGGAATCCATAGCCCTGTCAAATCTGCTTGATCGTGTCCGCGCAACCGGCGCGCGCACTTCGATCGCAATTGTCGATGCCTGCCGCGATAACCCCTTTGACACCGTGGCCGGCCGCAGCGTCGGCAAGACGCGCGGTTTGGGTCGCATCAACGCGCCCGAAGGCATGTTTGTGATATTTTCGGCCGGGGCGGGCCAGATGGCGCTGGATCGGCTAAGCGATGATGAGGCCGCCCGGAACTCGGTATTTACCCGGGCCTTGCTGCCCCGCCTGTCGCAGCCTGGTCTTGAACTGCGCAGCATGGTCGCCGATTTGCGGCGCGAGGTGCGCGACCTGTCGCGCACGGTTCAGCACACGCAGATTCCGGCCTATTACGATGAATTGCTGGGTGAATTCTACTTTACCCCGGCCAGTCTTGCAGACACGGTTCCAGAGGATCGAACCGCGCAAGGTCCGGAAACAATGCGCGCGGATTTTGAGCTGGCACGCTCGGTTGGCACGGTCACTGCGCTGGACAGTTTTCTTGAAAAATATGCCGCGCAGTCAGAGGATTACACCTACGAAGTTGCATTGCAGCTGCGCGATACGCTGGCCGATAACACCGTGACCGACCCTGTCGAACGGGTGCCCGTCGAAACCACATCTGCCCCTGTAATTTCGGATTCCCGCGAGGTGATGCGCGCCACGCAGGCAGCGCTGAACGCGCTGGGGTGCAACGCGGGTGGCGCAGATGGTGTTGCCGGGCCGCGCACGCGCAGTGCATTTGCCGGTTACCTGTCGGCCAGCGGATCGCAGCTTGGCGCCGACGATCTGGGCACGCGGCACGCGCTGGCCGAATTGCAGGGCAAAAGCGGGACGGTGTGCGAAACTGCCGTCTCGGCCCCACGATCCACCGGCGCGCAAGAGGTGTCGATGGCGGGAACCTGGCAGTTCAAGGCAACTTGCGTCGTGGTGGTCAAAGTGACAGGAACGGTTCGTTACAGTCGCGCGGGCGCGAATAAATACACCGGACGCCTGACAGACTCGCTGGGGCAAACCGCCAATACCGAAATTTTCCTGAACGAACAGCAGTTGACCGGAACTGATTACTTCCCGGGCGTGACCGTGCAATGGCGCGGTCGCCTTGCGGATGACGGGAACAGCTTTACCAGCTCAGGCTCGACCGGGTGCTCGGTCTACGCGTGGCGCGTCGGATAGGGGTCAGTTGACCTTGAATTCTCCGACCATGTTGCGCCACTGCCCGGGTGCGATCATCTTGCGATGTGTAAAGCGGACCGAGTGCAGCGGACCTTCGATTTCCCGTTTCCAGAAGTCTATGAAATCAAACAGTTTTGGATGATCGGGGGCCAGATCGTAATCCTGCCAGACAAACGTATTCAGAACGTGGATATAATCGGGCATGTGATAGAAAAATTCTGCTGTTGTCAGCCCGTAGCCTTTGAGCATTAATTCCGTTTCACTTTGCGCCATGCACACCTCCGGATTTTTACTGCCTGTACACAGCCTAGCATGACACCGTTCAAATTCTTAGTTAACAATATGTTACTGCGATGTTACGGGGTTTTTTGCAGCGCAAACCGTTGCTTGCTTGCACCTTATGTGCCGGGTCTGATAAGGTACATCCACAAGATATAGACCCCAAACAAGGCACGGGCAGTTTACGTGAGCGATACGCCAGAAATCCCTGAAAACATGGATGAAACTCCGCCGGAACGCCCGTCTTATGATGGTCCCACGGTCTCCATCGAATCCGAGATGCGCACGTCCTATCTGGACTATGCGATGTCGGTCATCGTCAGCCGGGCGATCCCCGATCTGCGCGATGGTCTGAAACCGGTGCACCGGCGTATCCTGTACGCCATGCATGAAACCGGAAACACCCATGACAAGTCCTATCGCAAATCGGCCCGTCCGGTTGGCGATGTGATGGGTAAATACCACCCGCATGGCGACAGCGCGATCTATGACGCGCTGGTGCGGATGGCGCAGGATTTCTCGATGTCGCTGCCTTTACTGGATGGTCAGGGCAACTTTGGCTCGATGGACGGCGATAACCCGGCGGCGATGCGCTATACCGAAGTGCGCATGGACAAACCCGCCGCCGCACTGCTGGCCGATATCGAAAAAGAAACGGTCGATTTCCAGGACAATTACGACGGCAAGGACAAAGAGCCGACTGTCCTGCCCGCCCGGTTCCCGAACATGCTGGTCAATGGCGCGGGTGGTATTGCTGTCGGCATGGCCACTAACATTCCGCCGCACAATCTGGGCGAAGTGGTCGATGCCACGCTGGCGCTAATCGACGATCCTGATCTGACCTCGGAACAACTGATTGACTATGTGCCCGGTCCGGACTTCCCAACCGGCGGCGTCATGCTGGGCCGATCCGGCGCGCGCAAGGCGTACCTTGAAGGCCGGGGCAGCGTCATTATCCGCGCCAAAACCCGCACCGAGGAAATCCGCAAGGACCGCTACGCAATTGTTGTCGACGAAATTCCCTATCAGGTGAACAAGGCGTCGATGATCGAAAAGATCGCCGAGGCGGTGCGCGAAAAGCGCATCGAAGGTGTGGCCCACGTACAGGACGAATCCGACCGCAACGGTGTGCGTGTGGTTGTTGAACTGAAACGCGACGCAACGCCCGAGGTGGTGCTGAACCAGCTCTATCGTTTCTCGCCGATGCAAACCTCTTTCGGGTGCAACATGCTGGCCCTGAATGGTGGCCGACCCGAACAGCTGACCCTGCGGCGTTTTCTGACGTCGTTCATCGACTTTCGCGAAGATGTCGTGGCCCGGCGCACCGCCTATGATCTGCGCAAAGCGCGCGAACGCAGCCACATCCTGTGCGGTCTGGCTGTGGCCGTGTCAAACGTGGACGAAGTTGTGGCGACAATCCGGTCGTCTGCAGATGCGGCAGAGGCGCGCGAAAAGCTGATGACCCGCCGCTGGCCTGCCTCGGATATCGAAGGCTACCTGCGCCTGATCGACGATCCCCTGTCCAGGATGAATGACGATGGCACCTATAATCTGACCGAGGTTCAGGCCCGCGCCATCCTCGACCTGCGCCTGCAACGCCTGACCCAGATCGGCGTCAAAGAGGTCACGGACGAACTGGAACAGCTTGCGGCCAAGATCAAGGAATACCTGGATATTCTGTCCTCGCGCGAGCGCATCATGAGCATTATCGCCGAGGAGTTGCGCGACGTGCGCGCGCAATTTGCGGTCGAGCGTCGCACCGAAATCGTCGATTGGTCCGGCGACATGGAAGACGAGGACCTGATCGAGCGCGAGGATATGGTCGTCACCGTCACCTCGGGCGGGTATATCAAACGCACGCCGCTGGCCGATTTCCGTGCGCAAAAACGCGGCGGCAAAGGGTTGTCGGGCATGCAGACCAAGGAAGAGGATGTTGTTACCAACCTCTTCGTAGCCAACACTCATACCCAACTGCTGTTCTTTACAACCGAAGGCATGGTCTACAAGCTGAAGACCTGGCGCCTGCCACAGTCCAGCCGGACCGGAAAAGGCAAGGCAATCGTCAACATCCTGCCAATCCCGACCGGAGTGTCCATCGCGGCGATCATGCCTGTGGATGTGCCCGATGACGAATGGGAAAACCTGCAAATCGTCTTTGCCACCAGCGCCGGTGACGTGCGCCGCAACCGACTGTCGGATTTCACCAATGTGCGTCGTAACGGCAAAATTGCGATGAAACTGCCAGAAGATGTGGAACTGGTGAACGCCCGCATCTGTTCAGAAGATGAAGACGTGATGCTGGTGACCAATTCGGGCCGAGCGATCCGGTTCCGCACCACTGACGTGCGGGTCTTCAACTCGCGCGAATCCACCGGTGTGCGTGGCATCAAACTGACCAATGGCGACCGTGTTGTTTCGATGTCCGTGATCCGCCATTTCGAGGCGGACCCGGACGAACGCGCCGCCTATCTCAAGATGCGCCGCGCCGTGGCCGGTATTGCGGATGATGGCGAAACAGACGAGGACGAGGCCACGCCCGGTGTAATTACCCAGGAACGCTATGCCGAGATGTCCGCAGCCGAGAACCTGATCCTGACCATCACCTCAGGCGGCGCCGGCAAGCTAAGCTCAAGCCACGATTATCCGGTGCGTGGACGCGGCGGCATGGGTGTTGCCGCGATGGACAAGGCCATGCGCGGCGGCGAACTCGTCGCCTCGTTCCCGGTTGAAATCGACGACCAAATCATGCTGGCAACCTCCAAGGGCCAATCCATCCGGGTTCCGGTCGATGGCATTTCCTTCCGCTCGCGCAGCGCGGGCGGTGTCAAGGTATTCAACACGGGCAAAGGCGAAGAAGTCGTCAGCGTCGCCTGGATCGCCGATCAGGGCGAGGACGAGGTGGAAGAGTAAGTAAAAAAACCGAGGCTCACACGCCTCGGTGATCTTTCCCGGGGTCAGCATGGCAGACAATGCCCACGACTCACGCAATATTTGTGGATCGTGAGCTTTCGGCAATTGTCGTCACTTCAATGGTCGGTGGCGAAGCGCAGGCTACATCGATAACATGATCTGAACAGACGACAGCAAAGTGCAGCATCGGCTCATCCAAATATTCCTGAGCGAATGTAGAATCTCTGATGAAGTTGAGAAAAGCCGACGAAGTGTAGGAACGCAGTTTCTTCGAGTAATCCTCTCTGGGTTCAGGATTTACATAGCTTTCATTTCTGATGGAAAAGCCGATGTAATTCTCAAATGTTATCGTCAACTCCCTGTACGAAGGGTCACTGGTGACCGCATGCCCCTGCCCCAAAATTTGATCAATTTCAGCATGGCCTGTTTCAATCTGAGTAGGCTTACTTTCAGCGCGTGCCTCGTGAACGACCAATCGCAGGTCCAAGACGTCTGGTGCCTCCTCATAACTGACAAGAAAGATGTAGGGGCAAGAATTTAGGACAGAAGTGTAATCTGCACTCGCCATTGAAACGGTCCTCACACAATTCGAGTCGACCCGGATATGAACGTTGAACTGTTGCCGCAATTCGGGATTGGATTAGGTCGTCGTCTCCTCCCGCGATTTGTGCACTCAATTGCATGAATTCATCCGTACGGCCTCTTTCGGCCAATTCTCACAAACCATACAAAGCTCCAAACTTCTGCTCCAAGTATTCCAGAAGCGGTTCCGGTCCCGTTTCTATTCCGCTGGCGCGCTGGATGGTCTCGCGCGGGGCGTAGAGCCCTCCGTAGTGCTGCACGTTCTGGCGCAGCCAGCCCGTTGCACCCGAGGTGTCGCCTTCGGCTAATTGTGCGTCCAGCCCCGGCACGGCATTGCGCAGAGCCTGATAGAGGCACCCGGCATAGACATTGCCCAGCGAGTAGGTCGGGAAATATCCAAACAGGCCCAGCGACCAATGTACGTCCTGCAAACACCCGTTGGACGGCTTGTCGACAGTATATCCGAAATCGGCGGCAAAGCGATCGTTCCACGCTGCCTCAAGATCGCGTACGCGCAGGTCTCCGGCCATCAGGGCGCGTTCCAGGTCGAACCGCAGCATGATGTGCAGGTTATATTGCACCTCATCCGCCTCGGTGCGGATATATCCGTTGTGAACGCGATTGACCGTGGCATAGAACGTGTCGGCATCCGCAACCCCGAACGTGCCAAACGCATCCAGCATTTGCCGATACAGCCAGCCGGTGAATGCGCGGGATCGGCCAATCTGGTTTTCGTAGATCCGGCTTTGACTTTCATGCACACCCATCGACACGCCCTGACCCAACGGGGTCATGGCAAAAGCCGGATCGATCCCCTGTTCGTAGGCGGCATGGCCGACCTCGTGAATGGTGGAATAAAAGCAGTTGAACGGGTCCGTTGCGCTGGTCCGCGTTGTGATCCTGACATCCAGCCCGCTGCCCGAACTGAACGGATGCACGGCCTTGTCGACACGTCCGCGGTTCAGGTCGTATCCAAAGGTTGTGGCAAGCTGCTGTGACAGGCGCATCTGGGCGGTCTCGTCAAATGACCCGGACAGCGCGCCGGGCTGCGGTCGCTCCAGCACTGCTGCGCGCAACGCAACCAGACGCGACCGCATCTGATCAAACATCGCAGAGATCTGGGCGCCAGTTGTATAGGGTTCATAATCCTCGACCATTGCGTCATAGATGTTGCCCCCTTGCGCCAGCGCCGCGCCTTCTTCGCGTTTCAGGGCGACCACCTCGTCAAGGATAGGCAAAAACGCAGTAACATCTTCATCCGCGCGGGCCTGCGCCCATTTGCCCTGGGCTGCGGATGTGACCCGGGCGATGGTCTTGGCAAGATCGGCCGGCACCTTGACGGCGCGGTCATAAGATCGGCGGATTTCCCGTATCTGCGCGTGCCCGGCGGCATCGGATGGTTCGGCCTGATCCAGCCATTCGGCGACCCTGGGATTGCACCGACGGGCATGCAGGACGGCTTCGATTGCGGCCATTTCCTCGGCGCGTTGGGGTGCTGCGCCACGCGGCATCATGGTTTCCTGATCCCAGCCCAGACGACCCGCAATCTGCGACAGGGCCGAGGTTTCGCGCTGGTAGGTCATCAGGTCGGAAAAAGCGGTCATCTGGATCAGGCTCCACGAAGCGAGGTTGCAATAGGATAGGCTGTCAGGAAACGGGCCCGCAGGATCAGGGTCCAGACCACAACCGCCATGAACTGGTGGAAGATGGCGATCTGCCAGGGTGCGGCATAAACCACGGTCATAATGCCAACCACAACCTGCAAAGACAGCGCGGCAAAGGCCGCGTTGAAGGCAAATCGCGTCTGCGAATGTGCACTGGTGCGGCCTCGTCGCCAGACGACGATGCCAAAAACAAACAGCAGATATCCCGCACAGCGATGAATGAACTGCACCAGACCGGGGCTTTCAAAGAAATTTCGCCACAGCGGCTCCAGCATGGTTGCGTCCGGCGGCAGAACCTGTCCGCCAATCAGAGGCCAGTCGGTGTAAGAACGGCCCGCATCTATTCCCGCAACCAGCGCACCGATGAGAATTTGCAGAAACGTAAAGTGCAATAACCCGGTGGACAACGAGAACAGCTTTGCCTCTTTTGCGCGACGTGCATGCATCAGGTCGCGTTCGTCCCGGCCCAGCTCGAAAATGTACCAGGCGAGAAACCCCAGAATGACAAAGGCCAGACCCAGATGTACGGCAAGCCGATAGCTGGCAACAGCCGTCATCCCTTCGCCCTGCGTCACACCTGATGCAACCATCCACCAGCCAACAGCCCCCTGCGCACCGCCCAGCAGACCGGGTATCAGCAATTTCCCTGTCCAGCCGGTGGGAACTTTGCGCAAGGCGAGAAAGCCAAAGAACCCGATCGCCCAGACCAGACCAATAACGCGGCCCAATTGCCGATGGCCCCATTCCCACCAGTAGATGAATTTGAAATCATCCAGATCCATCCACTGGTTCTGAATGCGCCATTGGTCGATTTCCTTGTACTTGTCGAATTCGGCCTGCCAATCTGCTGCGGTCATCGGTGGAATGGCTCCGGTGATCGGGCGCCATTCGGTGATGGACAGCCCGCTGTCAGTCAGGCGCGTCAGCCCGCCCACAGCGATCATCGCCACCACCAGCGCAAACAGTACCATCAGCCAGGCCCGAATGGCCTTGCGTGCCCCGCCGCGCCCGCGATCAATCATGCCGGGTTGAATGGTTTGTTGTTTTTCGATGTCTGAGACGTCTTCGAAGATGCTGCGCTTACCGCTCATGCTGTCCTCATGTCCTGGATTTTGTCGCAAGCTAGGGCCAAGGCGTGCGAAGGTCCAGCCTCAGCCCCTGTCCTTCCAGCGGACCATCTGACGCATGACCCCATGTAACATCTGCACATCCGCACGCGTCATGCGCATCCGCGACCAGAGATTGCGCAGGTTCACCTTCATGCCGTCGGCCTTTTCCGGCGGATGGAAAAAGCCGGCCTCCTGCAACCGGTCTTCGTAATGCGCGGCCAGTTTTTCAATCTCGATACCTGTTGCCCAGTCTCCTTTGCCCAGATCCGTGGCCTCGTGCACCACCTCAGCGGACTGGCGCATCCATTCATAGGCTGTCAGCAACACGCATTGGCCCAGATTCAACGACGCGTATGCAGGATTGACCGGCACCGAGATGATCGCGTTGGCCCTGGCGATATCTTCATTCTCAAGCCCGGCGCGTTCTGGGCCGAACAACACAGCCACCGTTTCGCCCGCGCCGACCTTTTGCGCCGCGATCTGCATGGCACGTTCGGGACTGTAGACCGGTTTGGTCAACCCGCGCTGACGGGCCGTGGTGGCAAAGACAAAGGTTGTGTCAGCGAGCGATCCGGCCAGATCATCAAACAGCTGTGCTTCGTCCAGCAGCCGCCCCGCGCCACTGGACATCGCAACGGCCTTTGGGTTCGGCCAGCCGTCGCGCGGTGCCACGATCCGCATGCGGTCAAGGCCGAAATTCCACATGGCCCGGGCGGCTGCGCCGATGTTTTCGCCCATCTGAGGACGCACGAGCACGAAGGAAGGCTGGGATCTGTCGCTGGGCATAGTTGTCTCCGAAAGTTGCGCCTGCTGTAGTCGCCACATCTGCGCAGGGCAAGGTATTGCGGCAGGCATTTGCGCCCGAGGCTGGCATAAAAGTTTGCTTCCCTGCCGCAATCCGCTAAACCGCGCCAAAGACCCACGCCAAGGACGCGCCCATGGACACCCCCGAACAGCCGCAGATTTACCTGATCACGCCGCCGACACTTGCGCTGGGGGTATTTCCCGCGCAATTGGCCCGCGTCCTTGACGGTGCCGAGATCGCCTGCATCCGTCTGGCGCTTGCAGGTGGTGACGAAGACACCATCGCCCGCGCTGCCGATGCCTGTCGCGAGGTATCGCACGCGCGTGACGTGGCGCTGGTCATCTCGAACCATGTTTTGCTGGCGCAACGTCTGGGCCTTGACGGTGTCCATCTGGATGATGCCGCCCGCTCGGTCAGGGCCGCGCGTAAAGAACTGGGCCCGGACGCCATTGTCGGCAGCTTTTGTGGCACATCCAGCCATGACGGCATGACCGCCGGCGAGGCCGGGGCCGACTACGTCGCCTTTGGTCCGGCCGGAGCATCGGCTCTGGGGGACGGCACAGCCGCCGAACGGGACTTGTTCCAGTGGTGGTCCGAAATGATTGAGGTTCCGGTTGTGGCCGAAGGTGGTCTGACCGTTGATCTGATCCGCGCATTGACGCCCTGCACCGATTTTTTTGGAATCGGACCCGAGATCTGGTCTACCGAGGACCCTTTGACGGCGTTGCAAACCCTACGCGCGGCGATGTCTTAGCCCAGCAAAAACCAGTACACCGCTATGGCCGCCACACTGATCGAGGTCAGAACACAAAGACGACCGTGTCTGCGTTGTGATTGACCCGACAAGACAACGCCGAACGCCAGAACGGCCAGAGCCACGGCGCTCAGGCCGCCTGCCACCCCGGCACCATACCCAAGCAAAGCCGCAGGCAGATGATCCGGCGGCACGCCCAGATCGGTCAGCTTGTAAGACAGGCTCAACCCGACCAGCCCGCCAATCCCAAACACCATCACCAGACGCAGCACATGCAATCGCCGCAAAATCAGGTTCCACAAGGCCAGCACGACGATTGAGATCGTGACCGTCTGCACCAGCATGACCTGCAACACCGCAACAGCCCCCGACACGCCCAAGGCCAGACCAATCACAATCCCCCCCGACACGAACAATATCTGCGATGCAACCGGTCGCAGGTGAAACGAAAGCGCAACCAACGCTACCACAAGAAGGATCAACTGAAGATCACCGGTCAGGGCGTATCTCAGACCCTGCGGAAAGAAAACTTGCAGCGTTTGCTGCAAACTCAGCGCGGCTCCCCCCTGCAGCGGGATCAACGGGCTGGTTTCACCGGCCATCAGGTACCCAGTGTAAGGCGCGTCAACATCCTGCTGGCGCATCACAAGCGGGCCGAGACCCGCAGGCCAGGTCAGGCGCAGACTGGTTGCTCCAGCAGGCACCGGCGCGGCCAGCAGCAGTCTGGATATCCGCGGGATCTGCGGATCGCCCACAACAGGAATGCGCACCCCCTCGTAAGACAGCGCAAGCGGGTCGTCGGCCTGGACCTGCAAGTCCGACGCCAGAGTGCCGGCATAAGCCTTTACACGCGGCTCTAGTTCCGATGACACCAACCGGCGCAGGGTCCGATAATCGGAACTTTCGCTTAGCTTGGCCGATCCTGACGGATCAAGTCCGGCCAGCAAAGCTTCGGCATTCAACGTGATTTCCAGAAACAGCGTGTCAGACCGAACCCAGAAATCCAGCACGGTCGGTGCAGGGGTTTGTGCCGTACCTGCGGTACCAAGGCTGCTCAGAACTGCACATAACGCGATCAGATTTGTTTTTA
>JBCCIK010000058.1:0-20137 GCA_039028255.1 Pseudomonadota bacterium
CACAACAAATGCGCGTATCCGAGGATCTGTGCCCTGCACCCGGACAGGGATCGCAGGCACCGGCACTGACGGAACGGCGTTATACGGCGCCTCTACCCATCCCTGTCGCGCCCCCACCATGCCGCATGCGATTACATCTACAGGTGCTGTACCCAACCATGACCCGATCACATCCAGTAGCGCCGACTGAAAAGCCCCGTTGGTGACACACGCCATGCCGTACGCAGAGTCTGCGCGATCCAGCACGGTATCCCCTTGCATGGCCCAGGCGCGCAAATGTGACGTTCCCCAGTCTACCGCGATCCATTCAGCCGTCATCGTCTCACCCCGATACCACGACACCGCCGTCCACAGCCATGCACTGACCCGTCATCGCGCGGCTGGCCTGTGACGCCAGAAACAGGGTCGGGACAATCATGTCTTCGGGTGTCAGATGCTCTTTCAGGCATTGGCGATCCAAATGCGCGGCCAGATCTTCGGGCGTGGCCCATTTATCCAGTTGTTTTTGCGTCAGCACCCATCCCGGGGCCAGCGCATTGACACGGATGCCTTTCGGGCCAAGTTCGCGCGCAAGAGATCGCGTCATTCCGGTTATCCCGGCATTTGATGTGGTGTAAACCGGATAACCCGCGTTGCCCATCATATAGCTGATCGAGCTGAAATTGATGATTGATCCGCCGCTCTGCTGCATTTGGCGGGCCGCTTCCTGACAGGCAAAGTAATACGCTTTGAGATTGACCTCGATCATCCAATCCCAGAATTCGGTGGTGGTTTCGTCAAGCGAATGGCGTTGATCATTGGCGGCGTTGTTGACCAGAACGGTCAGGGGGCCATGCGCCTCGGCCGCTTTGGCCATGGTGGCGTGCAGCAGCTGGGTATCGGTCATGTCGCCTTGCATGAACAACGGTGCGCGCCCATGTTTGTCGCGCATGTGTTCGACGAAATCGCCGGCATCCGAGCGGCCGATAAAGGCGACGTGAGCACCCTGTGCAAGAAACCCGTCGGTAAGCGCTGCGCCAACACCCGATCCACCGCCGGTAATATATACAGAAGCTCCGTTCAGGTCGTGAAATGTGGCGGGTTGTTCCATCAGTGGCTCTCTCTGGTCACAAGGCGGGTATCTTTGCCGACAAGGAAATCAAGATCCGCGCCTTGATCGGCCTGCAACACGTGATCGATATACAGTTTGGCATAGCCGCGGGTATAGGGCGGATCATCCGGCTGCCATGTGCCGCGACGGGCGTTCAGTTCGTCTGCATCGACCAGCAACTCGATCTCACCTTTGCTGGCTGAGACCCGGACACGGTCGCCGGTTTGAACCAGCGCAAGGGTTCCCCCGGCCTGCGCCTCGGGGCTGACATGCAGGATGACGGTGCCGTAGGCCGTACCCGACATACGTGCATCCGAAATTCGGATCATGTCGCTCACCCCCTGTTTCACCAGCTTACCGGGAATCGGCATGTTGCCGACCTCAGGCATACCCGGATAGCCCTTGGGACCACAGCCTTTCAGCACCAGAATGGTTTCGGGCGTGACCGGCAGGTCGTCTCGGTCGATATTGGATTTCAAGTCTTCAATATTTTCGAACACGTAAGCCGCAGCTTCGGTTTCCAGCAATGCGTCCGTCGCGGCCGAGGGCTTTACGATGGCACCGTTCGGCGCAAGATTGCCGCGCAGGACGCGCAAGCCCGCTGCCGGTTTCACCGGATCGTCGAAGGGTCTGATAACGTCTGTGTTGAAGCATTCGGCCCCTTCATAATAGGCCGAGATGTCCTTGTTCAGAACGGTCTTGGCCGCGCGCAGAAAAGGTTTGAGTTCGCTCAGCACCACCGGCACGCCGCCTGCGTAACAGAAATCCTCCATCAGATACTTGCCCGAAGGCATGCAGTTCACCAGCAGCGGGATTTCCGATCCGATTTCAAAGTCTTTCAACGTCAGGTCCACGCCAACCCGACCAGCCAGCGCCAGCAGATGCACCACCGCATTGGTCGAACCACCAACGGCGGCGTTGGCCAGAACTGCATTCTCGAAAGCTGCCTTGGTCAGAATGTCCGAAGGTTTAAGGTCTTCATCCACCATCTCGACAATCCGCTTGCCCGTCAGGTGCGCCAGCGCCATGCGGCGGGCATCGACGGCGGGCAGGGCGGCATTGGTGGGCAAAGATATACCCATCGCTTCGACCAGTGAGGCCATGGTGCTGGCGGTGCCCATTGTCATGCAAACACCCGCACTGCGCGACATTCCGGATTCAGCGTTCATAAAATCCTGCAACGTCATTTCCCCGGCGCGCACGGCTTCGGAGAACTTCCAGACATCCGTGCCTGAGCCGATATCCTGCCCGCGATATTTGCCGTTCAGCATCGGGCCCGAGCTAACCACAATTGACGGCAGATCGACGGATGCTGCACCCATCAACTGCCCCGGCGTGGTCTTGTCGCAGCCGCCCAGCAGGACGACACCGTCGATTCCATAGGCGCGGATCGATTCTTCGACATCCATCGCCAGCAGATTGCGAAACAGCATGGCGGTGGGTTTCATCTGGGTCTCGCCCAGCGACATGACGGGGAATTCAACCGGGAAACCACCCGCCTCCCACACGCCGCGTTTGACGCCTTCGGCCAGATCGCGCAGCCCTGAATTGCAGGGGGTCAGCTCTGACCAAGTGTTGCAGATGCCGATGATTGGGCGCCCGTCAAAGGCGTGATAGGGAAAACCCTGGTTCTTCATCCAGGATCGGTGAATAAACCCGTCCTTGTCGAGTTTTCCATACCAATGCTGTGAGCGGCGTTTGGGCATTTCAATGGCGTCTTTCGTGGCTATGACGGGATGTGCGCAATGGACTGGTTAAAAAGATCAGGCGGCTTTTGCCGGGCGGCACCAGTCCGGCAACCAATCCGAATGCGCCATCAATAGGTCATCGACCAGGCTGCGGATCTGGCGCAGATCCAATTCGGCCGCTGTGTGCGGGTCCATCATTGCGGCGTGATAAACGTGATCCGGGTTTTGGTCGACCAGCGCGCGCACCGTCAGCTCCTGCACGTTGATCTGGCTGCGCATCAATGCGATCAGTTGCGGCGGAATATCCGTGACGACGGATGGTTGCACGCCGTTTGCGTCGATCAGACAGGGGGTTTCGACTGCTGCGCCCAAAGGCAGTTGAGGTATCTGACCTGTGTTGGGCAGGTTGCCGTAGGCAGTGTAAGGCGTGTCGGTCACGATTGCATTCATCAGATCGGCGGCGAATTCGTGGCTGCGGGTCACTGCGATATCGCGCCCATCGGTCAGGGTTTTGGCCTGCTCTTTCCAACTGGCCACCTGTTCGATGCAGCGCGTTGGGTATTCGTCCAGCGGGATCGAAAACTGCTCGATTAGATCCTGCCGCCCATCCTTGATGAACCAAGGGACATATTCCGCCAGATGCTCAGAGCTTTCGGTGCAGAAATAGCCCAGATGATCCATCACCTCATAACGCACCTTGTTTGGGCAGCGCGGCATCAACAACGGGGCCTTGGGGATCTGGCCACTAGCATAGCCCTGCCTCAATGCCGGGTAGATGTCGCGGCCCTGATGCTCAAGGCGAAGGAAAAAGGCCACATGGTTCACGCCCGCAACCTTGTAGCGAAACTCGTCCTTGGGCAGGTCCAGATCATGGGCCAGCTCTTCAACCGTGTTCTGCACCGAATGGCACAGGCCCACATGGTTCAGCGACGGGAATTGCTCGGCCAGGGCCCAGGTGTTGATCGCCATCGGGTTTACGTATTGCAGCAAGGTCGCATCGGGGCAGAGCTGCATCATGTCCCGCGCCACGTCCCACAGAACCGGAACCGTGCGCAGACCGCGCATGATGCCGCCTACACCCAGCGTATCGGCGATGGTCTGGCGCAACCCGTATTGTTTGGGAACCTCGAAATCGGTCACCGTGCAAGGCCGGTACCCGCCGATCTGGAAAGCGGTTATCACAAAATCCGCGCCATCCAAAGCCGCGCGGCGATCGGTATGCGTGGTGACGGTGGCATCGGTGCCGACCGATTTGATCATCGCGCGGGCGACGGTCTCGCTTTCGCTCAATCGCGCCGAATCGATATCCATCAACGCAAAATGGCTGTTGGCCAGCGCCGGGGTTAGCAAGGCGTCCCCGACGATATTCTGCATGAAAATCGTGGAGCCCGCACCGACGAATGCAATTTTTGTCATTTTACCGCTCCGAGGGTCAGACCCGCGATGAAGTGTTTCTGCATCAGGAAGAACATGGCGACGGGCGGCAGGGCTGCGACAATCGAGCCCGCACTCATCAATTGATACGCCGCTCTGAACTGCGCGTTAAAGCTGGTGATGCCGGCGGTGACAGGCTGGCTTTCCGCGCCTTGGGTCAACACAACGGCCCAGAAATAATCGTTCCAGATAAAGGTAAAGATCAGCACGCTCAGCGCGGCGATGGCCGGCTTCATCAGCGGCAGGACCACGTACCAGAAAATGCGCCATTCGCTGATGCCTTCGACGCGGGCAGCTTCGATCAGTTCAAAGGGCAGGGCGCGGATAAAGTTGCGCATGAACAGGGTACAGAACCCGGTCTGAAAGGCGATGTGAAACAGGACGAGGCCGGTTTTGGTATTATAGAGTCCCAGTTGCAGGGTCAGGTCGCGCACCGGGACCATCAGGATCTGAAACGGCACGAAATTGCCCGCAACGAACAGGAAGAAGATCCAGAGGTTCGACTTGAACTTGTATATCCCCAACGCGAACCCGGTCATGCAGCTGAGCGCGACGCAGCCGATCACCGTGGGGATGGTGATCAGGAACGAGTTCAGCAGATAGCGCGGCATGTCCGAATTGAAGAACACCTGTCCGTAATTGAACGCGCCTTCGAAACTGGACGGCAGGCCCCAATAGTTTGCATTGGTGAAATCCGCCGCCGGTTTAACTGAAAACAAGGCAACAGCAAGTAACGGCCCCAGCCACAGCAACAGCGCCAGAGGCAGCATGGCCTGATAGGTGATCTGCGCCGCACGGGGTTGTTTTTCGATGGGTTTGGGAAACATCTCAGTGTCCCTTCTCTTCGCGATACATCGACCACAGGAAGTAGGCGATAAAGCAGAGCATGATCAGAAACAGGATCACAGCGATGGCGGCGCCGTATCCCATGCGGAATCCGTATTCGGACAGGGCCACCTCGAACATGTAATAGGCCAGCACACGGGACGAACCGAATGGTCCACCCTGGGTCATGATCGAGATCAGATCGAAACTGCGCAACGCGCCGATAATCGTCACGACAAAGGCAATAAAAGTGGCAGGGCGCAGTTGCGGCAGAATGATATGCCACAGCATCCGCCCGCCTTTGGCGCCATCCAGACGTCCGGCCTCGATCTGTTCGGGGTCCACGGCGTTCAGACCAGTCAGGTACAGGATCATGCAATAGGCGGTCTGCGGCCACAGACCGGCAAGGATGATGCCGTAGGTCACAAAACGTTCGTCGCCCAATACATTCAGCGGACCCGCGCCAAAGAAACCAAGAAATTCGTTCAACAGACCAAAGGTAGGGTCATAGAACCATGTGAAAACAAGGCCAACCACGACCTGGGAGATCACGAAAGGAAAGAAAAACAAAGATTTATACAGGCGAATGCCCCAGACAGTCTGGTTCAGGAACAAGGCAATGAACAGGCCCGCCGGGATCGCCAGCAAATAAAGGATCAGCCAGATCAGGTTGTTTTTCAGCGAAATATAGAATGCGTCCCGGTCGACCCATTCCCAATAGAGATCTTCGTAATTGCGAAAGCCGACATACTCTGCTGCCCCGAGCCCGTCCCACTCGTAAAGCGACAAATTAAAGGACTGAAACACCGGGATGATCACATAGACCATGAAAAACAGCAGACCCGGGGCCAGAAACAGCCATGGTGCAAGGCGCTGTTGGTTACGGTGGAACCAGCTTTCCTGTTCTGGGGCGTCTGCGACAATGGTCATGGCGGCATTCCGGGTGTGGTGAGGTGAAGGCGGGCTCAAGCCCGCCCTACGATTGCGTATGGGGTAGGCCGGGTTTCAGCCCGGCCTTAATCCGTTCAGTTGTCGTAGATGCGCTGGCGCGCCCGTTCCAGCTTGGCCAGAATGCGGTCGGCATTGTCAGGCTTGACCATGAATTCCTGGAAGCCTTCCATCGACGCTTTGGCCATTTCCGCAGGGGCATCGCGATCCCAGAACTGGGCGACGCCGCCGGGACTGTTGGTCGACAACATCGTAAAGCCCTGTTGCAGGAATTTGTCGTCATCCACTGCCGACTGTGCATTCACTGGCAGCTGGCCAAGGTTTGCGCCGTTGTTGATTTCTGTCTGCTCATCCGCAGATACCGCAAAGCGCAGGAACTCACGCGCGGCCTCTTTGTTCGACGCGTTTGCCGGGATGTGGAACGTGTCGGTTGGCGCGTCTTCGGCCAGTTCGACATCCGGGTTGATCGCGACGAACTGATAGAAATCCAGCTGATCGTCATTCAGACCGGCTTCGCGCAGCGGCGCGACGGCGAAGTTGCCCATCAGATAGGCCGTGGCTTCGCCGTTGACCATGAAGGGCAGGGCTTCCTGCCAGCTGTAGGTCTGGTGATTGTCGATGAACGCACCCATGTCGATCAGCTGCTTCCAGTTGGCGAAGGTCTGTTTGACCCGATCATCTTCCCAGCTGATTTCGCCATTCGCCAGTTGATTGTGAAAATCAAAGCCGTTGGTGCGCATGTTCAGATAGTCAAACCATCCACCCGCGGTCCACAGAAACTTGGTGCCGATCGTGTAACACGCACGGCCCGAATCCACGATCTTCTGGCAGTTGGCCAGCTCTTCTTCCCATGTGGTCGGTTCGGACAGGCCCAGCTCATCAAAGATGTCTTTGCGGTAGTAAACGCCCCACTGATAGTAGGTATAAGGCACGCCCCACTGCTTGCCATCGATGGTCATCGCACCTTTGGTGGACGCCAGATTGTCGGCAATCTCAGGCTCAGCCCACAGGTCCGAGACGTCTTCGAACAGACCAGCCTCGACATAAGGCTTCATCCGGTTGGCCGCATACCATGTGGCAACGTCGGGTGTGTCCGCCGTCAGGAAGTTGCGGATCTGAGTTTTGTAGGCCTCGCGGTCGATCACGGTTGTCTCGATCTCCAGCCCCGGATGCTGTTGCGCAAAACGTTCGATCATCGCTTCCATTGTCGCGCGCGGCGCCGGGTTCGATGTATCGAGAAATATTCGCAACTCTCCGGTCAGCTCGGCGGCAGCAGGCGCGGCAAGTGCCACACTCGCCGCCAAAGCAGCCACAGTGCGCTTGAACATGGAATGCATGGTTTCCTCCCTTAAGCTTCCATTATTTTTGTTCCATATAATGAAACTTAGTTTTATATATTGAAAACTACACATCGACTCGGCTAGTCTTGTCAAGACCCTCGTGAGGATGGCGGCGGTCAGGTGGAGGAGATCAAGCACCCGTGGCTGGTGACGGAACTATAGGCAAAGCATGTGATGTGCTGGACCAGGTGGCGTCGTTCGAACGCCCCGTACGGTTTGCTGAATTGTTGGAACACAGCGATTTTCCCAAGGCAACGCTGTACCGGTTTCTGCAATCGCTCAGCAACCAGGGCATGTTGTATTATGATCCCGACCGCCAGACCTATGCGCCGGGGTTGCGCCTGGTCAGGCTCGCGCATGCAGCCTGGACACACAGTTCGCTGGCGCCCGTCGCCCGTCCGTTCCTAGACGCGCTCAGCCGGGAAACCGGCGAAACCGTGCATTTGGCGCAACTGGACTCCAGTCAGGTTCTGTATGTGGACAAACGCAACGCGGCGCAGCCGGTAGAAATGTTTTCACAGGCCGGTAAGGTCGGGCCGGCCTACTGTACCGGTGTGGGCAAGGCGATGATGGCTTTTCTGCCCGAGGACGCGCTGAACAAGGCAGTATCCCAGCAAAGTTATCACCGCTTCACCGATAAAACGCTGACATCCGAACAGGCCTTGCGCGCCGATCTTGTGCTGATCCGCAGTCGCGGATACGCCGTTGACGACGAAGAGCATGAGCCGGGTATCATATGTATCGCCTGCCCGATCCTGACATCGGGCGGTCGGATGCTGGGGGCGATATCGGTCACCGGATCGACCGAACGGATGAATTTCAATCAACTGGAAGCCTGGGTTCCCCGTGTTCGGCGTGTCGCCGAACAGATCGGAACTGAGGCACAGGCGTGGCGCTTTCCCGAAGCCCGCCTGAATGCGCATGACGACAGGATGCAAGCGACATGACAGGTGTAAATCTCAATCAAGCCATCAAACGCTATGGTCAAACCCAGGTCATTCATGGGATCGATCTGCAAATCGAAGACGGAGAATTCTGCGTGTTTGTTGGCCCGTCAGGGTGCGGTAAATCCACATTGCTAAGGATGATCGCAGGTCTGGAAGAAACTTCGGAAGGTCAGATTCACATCGGAACCCGCGATGTGACACATATGGATCCAGCCAAGCGCGGCGTGGCCATGGTGTTCCAGACCTACGCTTTGTACCCGCATATGACGGTGGCCGAAAACATGGGTTTCGGACTGCGGATGAATGGCGTGGCCAAATCAGAGATCGACAGGAAAGTTCACGAAGCCTCGAACATCCTGAAACTGGATCAATACCTGAAACGCAAGCCCAAGGCCCTGTCCGGCGGTCAGCGTCAGCGCGTTGCGATAGGCCGGGCCATTGTACGTGGGCCCGAAGTATTCCTGTTCGATGAACCGCTTTCGAACCTTGACGCCGAACTACGGGTCGAAATGCGGGTTGAAATCGCCCGTTTGCATCAGGAAATCGGCGCAACGATGATCTATGTGACCCATGATCAGGTTGAGGCGATGACCATGGCCGACAAGATCGACGTGCTGCGCGATGGTCGGATTGAGCAGGTGGGCGCACCGATGGACCTGTACCGCGATCCCGACAACCGGTTTGTCGCCGGCTTCATCGGATCCCCCGCAATGAACTTTCTGGAATGCGATTACGCCGACGGTCATGTCACGCATCCGGCTCTCAACCAGCCTTTGCCAGTTTCGGCCAACGTTCCTGCGGGTTTGAGCAAAGTCACGTTAGGCATACGACCAGAACACATCCAGATCGACCGATCTGCCGAGACGTGCACGGTTGACCTGACCGAAGCGTTGGGCGGTGTATCCTATTCCTACCTGATGACGCCAAATGGCGAGAAACTGATTGTCGAGGAACGTGATGACCAGCGCAGCAAGACGGGCGAGCGCATCGGCATTTCGGTTCCGCCCGAGCGATCAATGATATTTGATCCCAAAACGGGCCAAAGGTTTAGGTAATCAAATTTCGTGACAATAGTTTTGCCGCGATGGGCAAACGCGAGTCAGCGCGCGCCAAATTTCAAAGTTCGTTGGAATAGAGCGTGCCGTACGGACTAAAACTGTTGATGGATGTGATCGAGAGTGCCGGTGTCGCGGGTTCGAAACAGGCGGGGGCGGGGACGACACGCGTATTTGGCAGGCAATATCGTATTACATCAAGAACTTGGAAAATGCTTATGGGTTTTCTGATTTGGAACTGTAGCAATGACCCAGGCATCTTTTATCGAGCGAAATTGTGATCACAAATCGATCCGACACTTGTGACTCTGTGCTGAAATTAGCCGCATGTAAGGAACCTGTGTCAAATCGCGTGCGTAGATATGATTGATTCCAAGTCTAACGTGATTTAAGGGAGGCCCTGTCAAAACAGAGTCACCTGGGGGTGATCGCATAGACCAACCCCCGCCGCGCCGTGCTGATGTGGCCCTCACTCTTGGATCGTTCGCCCCTGAAAGGCTTAAAAAAGGTAAAAGAATATGGCAGATAAATCGAACTTCGATATATTGTATACCATTGTAGACGAAGCGCCCGAACTGGCCAGCGCGTCGTTTCTGCCCATCATTCGAAAGTTCTCCTCAGCGGCGGGTGTCAGTGTTGGAACCAAGGATATTTCGCTGGCCGGTCGTATTCTGGCGACCTTTCCTGAAAACCTGACAGACGAACAGCGCATCACCGATGATCTTGCAGCGTTGGGCGAGCTGGTGAAAACACCGGACGCCAACGTGATCAAGCTGCCGAACATCTCCGCCTCGGTGCCGCAGCTTGTTGCAGCCATCGAAGAACTGCAATCGCAGGGATATGACATACCGAATTATCCCGAGGAACCGGCGAACGACGCGGAAAAGGCGATACGGGCCCGTTATGACGCCATCAAAGGGTCAGCGGTGAACCCGGTTCTGCGCGAAGGCAACAGCGATCGTCGCGCCGCGCGTGCGGTGAAAAACTATGCGCAGAAAAACCCGCATTCGATGGGCGAGTGGGCCTCTGACAGCAAGACCAAAGTGTCTTCGATGTCTGCTGATGACTTTTATGCAAACGAAAAATCGGCAACGATAACGGCCGATCAGGCCGGCGATGCCAAAATCGAATTTGTCGCCAAAGACGGCGCCGTAACAACGCTGAAACAAAGTTGGCCGCTGGACGCGGGTACAGTGGCCGATGCGACATACATGTCGGTCAAGGCGCTTTCAGCGTTCCTTGCCGGGGCCATCGAAGACACCAAGGCAGACGGCACCATGTTCTCGCTGCATTTGAAGGCGACCATGATGAAGGTCTCGGACCCGATCATATTTGGATATGCAGTGCGCGCGTGGCTGGCACCTGTATTTGAAAAATTCGGGGCTGAGATGGACGCGCTGGGAGTGAACCCGAATTCGGGCCTGGGTGATCTGCTGGACCGGGTTCAGGGCAATGCCGACATAATGGCAGCTATCGATGCGCTGAAAAGTGATCGTCCGTCCATGTATATGGTCGATTCCGACAAAGGTGTCACCAATCTGCACGTGCCGTCGGACGTCATCATCGACGCGTCAATGCCTGCCGTTATCCGCGCAGGCGGCAAAGGCTGGGATGAAACAGGGGCAAAGGGCGATACCAATTGCGTCATTCCAGATCGCTGCTATGCCGGTGTTTACGATGAAACGATCACCTTTTTCAAAGCCAACGGAGCGTTGAATCCTGCAACTGTTGGCGCGGTGGCAAATGTCGGGCTGATGGCGCAGAAGGCTGAAGAATACGGTTCGCATCCCACGACCTTTCAGGCCCCCGCCGATGGCACCATCCGTATTGTGCTGTCCAGCGGCGAAACGCTGCATGCCCATGACGTGGAAAAGGGCGATATCTGGCGCGCCTGCACCGTCAAGAAAGCACCTATCGAAAACTGGATTCAACTGGCTCTGGATCGACAGCAACTGACCGGGTCCGAGGCGATCTTCTGGCTGGATGAGAACCGCGCGCATGACGCGCAACTGATAGAGTACATCAAACCGGCGCTTGACGCAGCGGGTGTGGCAGACAAATTCCAAATTCTTGCTCCGCGTCAGGCCACGTTGCAGACGCTGAAAACAATCACCGCCGGCAAAGACAGTATCGCCATCACCGGTAACGTGCTGCGCGATTATTTGACCGATCTGTTCCCGATCCTCGAGTTGGGTACCTCGGCCAAAATGCTGTCCATTGTAAAACTGATGAATGGCGGCGGTCTGTTTGAAACAGGCGCGGGCGGATCAGCCCCGAAACACGTTCAGCAGCTGGTGGAAGAGAGCCACCTGCGCTGGGATTCGATGGGCGAATTCTGCGCACTGGGTGAATCGCTGAATTTTCTGGCTGACAGCACAGGCAATGCCAAAGCCGGTGTTCTGGGCGCTGCGGCCGAGACGGCAACACAAGGTATACTGGACAATAACAAGTCGCCCAGCCGCAAGGTTGGACAGCCGGACAACCGTGACAGCCACTATTGGTTTGCGCGCTATTGGGCAGAGGCACTGGCCGCACAGTCCGAAGACGCGGATTTGGCGGCGGAATTTGCACCAATCGCCCGGGACCTTGCCGACAAGGAAGTCCAGATTTTGTCAGAACTGGCGGCAGCCCAGGGTGAACCGGCTGATCTGGGCGGGTATTACCATACCGATCCTGCAAAAACGGCCGCCGTAATGCGACCAAGCCCAACACTGAATGCCATCATCGGATGATGGCAGCACGGGCCCGGCTCTGACGGATGCGGATCTGGTTTTCTGAACCGGGTCCGCAATTACATCAGCGGATTTCTTTGGTCCTGCATACCACATTTCATCCAACCGGTTGCAGAACACCGGACGTGCCGGGCTCAACCCCTAAACTGTATTGCCTCAAAAATAACAACGCGCAAACAATGAGTTAATCGAAACTGGCTGACGCTACGGGATTCCCCTAGTATACGCGTCCGATCCCTGATGCTAGATCATGGGGAAACGTGGAACAAACCGGTGAGACCTTGCAGGTCTATCACTCACTCGGAAGAAATGACCAGCATTTGGGGTGCTGGTCATTTGCCGTTTCAGGGGTTTGAAAACCCGTTTTGCATATAGTTGGGATTTTAATGCACTAGGTCTGTGAAGACTTTGCCACGCCGGGGTATTGAAGGTAGGACAGACGGCGAATTTCCAGACGGCTACGCGCCAGTGAATCGAGTATCAAGGCGCAGACCACAGTTAACATTGTGGCCACAAAGCCTGCGACAGCGACGACAAGCGATGGTATTCGGTCCACCAGTCCGGTTGCCAGAAACTCTGTGAAAACTGATACAAAAACGACCAGCGACGGAAGAAAAATCAAAAGCGCCAGCGACAGAAAAAATGCCATTGGCTTTTCTTCTTTGATCAAAAGGCTGATCATTTTGAGAATGCGCCAGCCATCGCGATACGTTGACAGTTTGGAATTGGAGTCGGGCAGTCGCGCAACATAGCGCGTCTCAATCTCGCCAATGGGCATCCGCATTTGCATGGCGTGAACGGTCAGCTCGGTTTCAATTTCAAACCCGTGTGACACAGCGGGAAAACTCTTTACGAACCGCTTGCTGAAGACACGGTAGCCTGACAGAAGATCGTCAATCTTGCTGTTGAAAAAGAACTTTACCAGACCGGTGAACATCGCGTTACCGAACTTATGCCCAGGTCGATACGCTTTGATTTCGGTGTTTACGCGCGCGCCGTTCACCATGTCCAGATTCTGCGACATCAACAACTCGATCATCGCGGGGGCGACCGCGCTGTCATAGGTCGCGTCGGCATCTGACATGACGTAGACATCCGCGTCGATGTCCGCAAACATCCTGCGCACCACATTGCCCTTGCCCTGCAACGGTTCTGTTCGGACCACTGCGCCAGCCTCTTGCGCCGCACGGATCGATCCGTCGGTCGAGTTGTTGTCAAAGACATACACTGTTGCATTCGGCAGCGCGTCGCGAAACTGCTGTACAGTTTTCCCGATGGCGACTGATTCATTGTAACAGGGCAGAATAACAGCGATTTCAGGATGCTTTTTGCCCGTTTTTTCGGGGATTTGATCGGTCAAACCCACAGCGGTTTGTGCCATGAGCGTATCAGCTCCTTCATGTTTTCAGCTTGCAAGCAGGATAAGATATCGGTTCGCCGGTACGCAGGTAAATCAATCATGGGCGGATACAAAGTCTGGCAGAGTTGCGCGGATCACCCAAAACCCACCCGGTGCGCGAAAAAAAGGCCGATCCAAGGACCGGCCCAGTTCAAAAATCGAACCGAGGGATCAGTTCGAACCTGCTGTGACTTTCTCGTTATGCTCACGCAAGGTGTCCGAAACGATGGCGTACCATTCGCCGGATTCGCGCATTTCGTTCAAACCCTTGTTCAACATTGCAATATACTGGCGCCCAAACGGGTTTGAGCGGTGGGTGATGAAACGAAGGCTTGAAAACGTGTTCACAAACGGATTTTCAACAATGTCGTTCTGCGTCAGACCCATTTCCGCCATAGCGTCGGCCGCAAGCTGTACTTCGAACGACGCTATGTCGGCTGTTCCGGTCAGTACGGCATCCATACACTCGGTCGCAGTAACCGGCTGAACCAGCGTTACGTTCGGCTCGAACATACCCTGTTCTTCCAGATCGTGCGTGAACCAGCCTTCCATGCGGCAGATGCGTGCGCCCTCAAAATCCGCAAAAGAGGCTGCGTTGGCGTAGTCGCTTTCCGGCAGGGTGTAAAAGCCGACAACCGTGTCGTACACACTGACGGTCGAGTCAAACTGCGTGCACCGCTTTTCTGTCATTTCAGACCATTCATAGCTTCGGTTGCTGCAATCGGGGATGTACCAGGCGGCAGAGACGTCAAACGCGCCCAGAGGCAGCAATGTGTCCAGATGCGCACTCCAATCGTTGACAAAGCTCAACGAATAATCGCGGCTGTTTCCGGCGCGGTTCAGGGCGGTTGTGGCAAGGCGCACAATAAAGCCGCCGCCGTTCAACCCTTCATCCGCAAACGGTGCCCAATTGCCACCCGTGACCACCTTGATCGGTGGCTCGTAGACATTGGACACGCGGCTTCCTGCGTTGCGTTCTTCCTCGGCCGCAATCAATTCCTGGGCGGTTTGACCGTTCGGCAGGCTGCCATCTTCGCACGGCAGGGCCAGAACCAGGCCAGGCTCAAGGTTGCCCGGGTTTGAAATGACATTGCGGTTTGCGTTGAAGATCGGCTGGTAGTTCGACGTGCCATAGGCCGCAATGGCAATTGTTGCCATCGTATCGCCATCCACAACGGTGTAATTGGTGCACGCCTCTTGCGCGGCGGCTGCACCAGCGCCAAGCGCGGTGACGGCGGTGGCCGACAATGCCACTTTCTTGAGATTGAATTCCAACATGTCCAATTCCTCCAGACTGTAGTTTTTCAGGCTTTTTGCAGCCTTAGCCATTTTCCATTTGATATCGCAAAGCGGTGGACACGATATCGCGCCATTCACCGGATTGCTGCATGATCGCCAGACCCTGGTTCAGCGTTTCCAGTATCGCCTCTCCGTCCGGGTTATCCTTGTGAGTCATGATGTTCAGCGACTTGATTGCCGCCAGGTTGGGGTTTTCGATGATCCGATGTTCGTATCCCAGCCGCCCAATTGCTTCGACCGCAAGATGCGCTTCAATGGCGACGATATCAGCCGAGCCGTCCATAATCGCGTGGAAACAATCATCTGGCGATACCGGGCGCATCAGTGTGATCGCGGGTTCGTACAGGCCAACCGCGTCCATATGAGACAAGGACCAGCCTTCGGGGCGACAGATCCTTGCACCGGCAAAGTCGGCATAGCTGAGCGTTTGTTCATACCCTGATCCGTCGCGGGCAAAGAATGTATCGACCACTTCGTAAAACGGGTTCGAGAAATTGTAGGTCTCGCACCGGGCGCGGTCATTCTGCGACAGAGCTTCCGCCTCTTCGCAGTTGGGACGGGACCAGGGGAATGTTCCGTCGAACGCCAGTGTTGGCATCAAAAGGTCCAAATGGGACGACCAGTCGTTGACGAACTGAATTTTGTACGCCTGTTCAGGGGCCGCACGCAGCATGGCCGTTTCTACCAATTGCGTATAAAGCCCGCGATGCGGCAGCGCCTCATCCGTGAACGGGGCATAATTACCACCGGTAATCAGCAGCAATTGCCGGTCGCGGATCTCGGGACGTTCTGTGGTGTCCGCATCGCGGATCAGTGCGGCACCTTCGGCACGTGCGGCCTCGATCTCTTGCTTTGCTGCGGCTCTGGCAGCGATAACCGCGTCTTCACTGGCTTTCCTGGCCTCTGCCTCAGCTTCGGCGACACGGGCCTCTGCCTCTGCAATCGCTTTTTCGGCCCGCTCTTGCGCAGCTTTGACAAGTTCCGACGCCATTTCAGCGGCGAGACGTTCAGCTTCGGTATCCGCCAGGATCGGTGCGCGACCAATCTCGTCCAGGCACGGCATGGTCAGGATGTCACCGATCCGGATAATGTTCGGATTGGACCCGATCAGATCCCGGTTGGCGTCGTAGATAATGCGATAGTCTTCGGTTGAATATGCAGTGATGGCAATTTCCCGAAGGCTGTCGCCGCGCTGAATTTCATAGATCGAACACGCCTCTTGCGCCGATGCCGCGCCTGCTGCGGCTGCGAGGGCCAGACTGGATATGATCAGATGTTTTCTCATGGGTCCTGTTGCTTTGCTTATTAAGGTCTTGTGAGCTGAACGACTGCGATGGAAAGGTTGTCTTGATCCGGGTCTTCTTTGGCCTTGACCGCTTGCAGCAGCGCTTCGGCGATATCTTGTGACAGAGCATGGTCGTGATCACCCAGAATGCTCTGTATCTCGGCAGAGCTGAGGGTTTGAATTCCATCGCTTGCCAGGATCAGGATATCGGACGAGCTCACTGTAAACGGTGTTTCAGGACAATCCACTTTGGGAATCGCGGCCCCCATCACCACGGATGTCAGCTGATTTCGGTCAGGATGGTTGCGGGCCTCTGTTTCCGACAGAACGCCCTGCGCAACCTGCGCGTTGATCAAAGGTGCCATGGAATGGTCTTCGTTGATCTGTTGCAGCTTTCCGTCGCGAAACAGATACAGCGGGCTGTCACCAATAGAAATCCAGTAAAGCTGCTGGCCCAGCAACAGAATTCCCAGCAGGGTGGATCCCATATTCAGACCGCCGCCCTGTGCGTCGCAATGATTGGCGATCATGGCATTGGCCTGCATGGCGGCCATAGGCAAGGCATCAATCACCGACGCGTCGCACAGATCGTCACGCTCTAGCTGAGAATCCAGAGCTTCACGCCACGCGCTGACGACAAAATCCGAGGCAACCTCGCCCGCCGCATGGCCGCCCATGCCGTCAGCCACCACGACGTATCCTGCATTCACAGCATCGAACATGCGTGCTGCAATCGCATCCTCTTGCGTGTCGCGCCGGCCCTGATCCAGGATCAGCGCAACATCATATGCCGGGGTCGCCAGCATGTATTACGAATCCCGCCAGTCAAAACCTTCGTCGCAGAAGGCAGTAAACCGGATGGTGGTTTCGCTGATGCGGATCAGATCGCCGCTGGACAAAGGCACGGTGCTGAGCACGGGTTTGCCATTCAGACGAACCAAATTCGCCTTGCCGCCATGGCCGATATAGCATTTGCGATCCTCGGGATCATAGGCAATGACCGCATGGTTTGACCGCGATATTCCCGTATCGCCGAAATCCAGCTGGATCGCCTGATCATCATTGCGGCCAATCTGCATCAGACCTTCTGTCAGCGCCATGCTGGCCCCGCGACCGGGGCCTGTTGTGACAACCAGCCAACCAACAGGAAAAGTCTGCTGAGCAACTTCGGTTTTAGCAACCGGTTCAGCGGTTTCTATCAACTCCTGCACATGGGTGTCTGCCCGCTCGAAGCCGAGGAAGGTGGTTTTTACGCGCGACCGGCGATCTTCGGTTTTAGGTGCCTGATCCTGCGGCAGCTGAGCCTGAACTGGCGCCTGTTGTTCAGGCTGAGGTTCTGCAACCGATTGTTCGGGGTGTTCAGGTTCCGGCTGCGGTGCGGGTGTGGGCGCCGCAGGCGATAGGGCTTCGACCTCTGGTTCGGGTTCGGGCGCGGGTTCAACCACTTCGACCGGCTGAGCCGGACTGTTATGTTCAGCCTGCGGGTCGGACATGTCTTGCGCGGTCTCGACGGACAGCGCGGGTGCGGGCTGATCATCGTCTGAACTGGTATCGTGCGATTCCTGATGATCGGTGTCTGTGCGGACATCCTCTGACAGGCGCAGGGTCACGACCTGTTCTTTATCGTCAACAGATTCTACCGCTTGCCCGGCCTGTGGCTCTTGCTCACTTGTGTCGGGCGCACTTGTTTCGGGCTCATCTTCCGCCTTCGGTTCGCTGATGTCGTCGTCTGTCGTCTCTGCGATAATAGGCGGCTCTTCGGCTGTATCTTTTGCGTCGGTGGTTCCGATCTTGAATTCCGGCTCGGAGTCATCGAAATCCGGCATTTTTTCTTCGGGGATCAACTCGTCCGTTTCCTCATAGGAGTCGTTGGTCGCATTCCCGCCCGCCAGAGCCGCGCGCAGCGCATTGAAATCGGCGATCGGTTCGGGCTTATCCTCGGCCGAAACGTCCGCGTCTTTCGCGTCGTCTTCTTTGGTTTTGCCGGCACCTTCTAGAAGCCGGCTCAGAGGGCTTTTGTATTTGAACATGGTGTCGACACCTTTACGCTTTTGGCACACAGACCTGTGCCGTTGATAATATCTATGCCCATACGCCGAAGGGCGGGGCGGGTTACATGTCGGAAAACCAGAAAACTCTTAACCTAACTGCGACGGGCCGGTTCCCGTCAGGAGGGCTAAATTGTCACCCGTCCTCAGTAAAACACACACTGGCAGATCACATCTTGAACCGGTCTCATTACTCCTGTGCAAGCTGCATGGTCACAGCCACTTCGGCCCCGTTGCGCAGCACGTCAAACCGCGCCTGAGGCTGACTGTCCGCAACCAGCCCGGCCATCACGGCATCCAGGCTTTCTGAACCGTTCAGGTCGAGACCGGATTGCGCTTCGCGCAGCACTACATCGTCCATCTGCAAACCATCCGCACTGTCGGCGGGAACGGCTGTTACCACGGTTTGCCATGTGTCATTGCCAGCCCCTACTACGGAAAACCCATACCCATTGGCCAAACCGACCGAGCGCACGGCGGGCAGTGCCAGCAGCCCGTTTTGCGCGCGGGTTTCGCCCAAAGACCGGTAGCGCGCCGCGACGCGCACATACCCGTCGGGATCCAGATTGAAATTGTCCAGAACCTGTGCGCCCAGCGAGGCATCGCTGCGAACAGGTTCACCGTTCAGAGTGAAGATCGAGGTTCCTTTTTCGATCCAGTCGCCGATGACACTCAGATCGCTGTCCGGATCGACGCCTGTTACAGAGATCAGGTTGCCGGTCGACGCCCGGCGGCGTGCGGTCTCGAATGGAATCTCAACATCCCAATGGGCGAAGGCTACCTGCTGTTCCACAGGAGTGGCAGTGGGTGCAACGGGCGGCTGTGTAGTTCCGGCCACATCATCGGATGCCTGTTCCTCGGCCGTGGTCGCGCTGTCGGGTGCGTTGCCGGACCCGGCATCAGCGGCCTGCGTATCGGTCGCAATGTCAGCGACCGGGGCGTCTGCCGCAACATCCGCGATCTGTGCGTCAGTCGTAACCTGCGGCTCGGAAGTTTCAGCAGCACTTTCCGGCTGGGGTTCGGCACTTGCACTCTCTGGTGCAACTGTGGCCTCGGTCGCTTGTAAGGCTGGCGACGCAGCCTCGGGGTCTGCGGTGGCTGCTTCTGTGGCAGCCGGTTCCGCAGTTTCAACCAGAGCCTGCTCGACAGGCTGCTCTGAAATAGGGTCCGTGGTGGGTGTTGTTGACGTTTCTTGATCCGACACGGGCGGTTCCGCCAGCGCGTCTGTTTCCGCGACTTGCGCAGCGGGTTGCACAGACTCAACAGCGCGTTCGGAACCAGTCCCCGCACCGTTCTGAGACATGACAAAGTATCCGCCTGCTGCCAGTGCAATCGCGATCAGTATGATCCCCGTGACCAGCTTGCCGCTACCGCTCGACCCGCTTTGCACAACGGTGTCAACGGCAACGGGCGTTTCATCCTTGCCCGAAAGCTGTTCCAGTTCGTCGTCCTGCTTGGCCTCGCCGCCAAGTGCGATGTCGGCGTTGCCTGCCAGCAGAGCGGTTACGACGGCTTCGGCGTTTTCACTTTCGGCCTTGATGCGCGCTTTTTCCGCTTCTTCATCTTCGCGGTCCATGGCCACGATCACAGACACCGGACGATAGGCAAACGTGTCGAACATAACGCCGGGGCCCCGGAACATGCGCAACCAGTCCAGCGCAGATTGCAGCCGGTCGGTTGTATGTACCTCCATGGCCTTGTCGATGGCTTCGAGAAAGCCGTCCGGGTAGCCGGGGAATCGTCCGGTCAGCGGCGTGTAGGGATCGTCCTGGCCGTTGTTGAACGCGTTCAAACGGCTCTGGCCGTCAATCGGCCTTTCGCCACTGATGGCGTGATACAGCGTGGCGGCCAGCACATAGAGATCGCTGCTGGGCCCCTGATCGGCCCCGCGCACGTAAAATTCATGAGGCGAATACCCGTCTTTAATGACCCTGAGGGTCAGCAATGCGGCGGATTTGTTCGCGGCCTGTTCCCGTGCTGCGCCAAAATCGATCAGGACCGGGTCGCCGTTTTCGTCAATCAGGATGTTGTCCGGCGAGATATCGCG